>CAZNCO010000019.1:0-16969 GCA_964571345.1 uncultured Ohtaekwangia sp. | reverse complement strand
ATTGTCAACACTGCCGTCTGAATTCAGCCTTAGCAGTTTTGTTTTGGTAAAATAGGTGGATGAAGGAATCTGGTACGAAACAATAATTTTATTATCAGCCTGTAAGGCGATGCTGCTTACTCCGGATCCATCGGTGAAAGACGAAACCGAAAATGAGTTATCCAGACTTCCATCATCATTGATACGAGCAAGAAAATTTATAGAAATGCCATTGTAGGAAGTGAAGTGGCCCGCCACCAGGTATTGATTTCCGACCAGTGGCACAAGGTCGGTGACTTGCCCATTCGGCCCCGTGCCGGGTTGAAAAGTATTATCAACTGTACCATCTGAATTCAATCGCGCGAGATAGGAAACAGACGTACCATTTACATAATTAAAATCTCCCAGCATAAAAGTTTTGTTGTTAGCCAACACCACCGTTTTACTGAGGGTAGAAAATTTAAGAAACTTCGGATTAAAAGACGGATCGATGTATTGTGCGTGAAGAACGTAAGAAGAGATAAAGCAGATAGCAAAAACGATTTTTTTCATGAACATATTTATTTCTCACTTTTTGAATTTAAGGGGTTTAAAATACAAAAAGTTTTTTTCAGCACAGGAACTTCCTTTTTGCACTCCGTCACAAACGATTAAATAGGGTTTTCTTAGCCGGGAATCACAGAGCAAATCAAAAATCACTATTCAATACTCACCAATCGCAAATCAATCCTATAAAACTCTGTGTCTCCTCTGTGGCGCTCCGTGGTTAAAGCCTTCCGCGAAGAAAAAACCACGGAGCGCACAAGGAACACAAGAGATTGTACAAAGAAATCAATAATCAATATTCACTGTTCAAAAATCAAAGAAGTCTCGTAATTAGGAACGACTCCGTAGGTGGGATTGTTACGGTCGTGTCTCGCTCGCAATAACGTAAGCAAATCACTGCAAGCCGAAGTGTTATTCGTTTGTAAACACTTATTTACAAGAAGGGGCATCATCATTTTTCACTTATCTGCGTTACCTTCGAAAAACTTCTCCAACACCTAATATTGTGATTGATAGGCGCGGGCATACATATCAGAGGCTTATTTGGTGAAGCTTTTTTTTAACCAAAATTTGATACATTTAAATCTTAACTAACGTAAAAAATAGTATTCACATCTATTCAGAAAACTTCCATGAAGCTTATTACTACTTTATTATTAGTTGTTTTCATCGTGCTAGGTGCTAATGCCCAAAACAACTATATTCGAGGTTACATTGTTAAAATTGACAACGATTCGACTGCAGGATTCATCGAAGATACCATTGACAAAGAGTTGCAGGAACACATCAATTTTCGTACTGAAAAAGATGGACCAACTACAGTTTATGATGCAACCCAATTGCTTAAGTTTGGTTTTTTTGAAGGCAGGCAATTTAAACGATACATGAAAGATAGTGCGGCCACCTTTGGAAAGTTATTAAATGGTGGCAAGGTTAATTTATATGTAACGAAGAAAAAAAATTCGGTGATATTTTATGTGGAAAATACAACCTCACACGTGGGTGAAGTGTTACAAAAAAAGGTAATGTTGATTGAGAAAAATGGATCAACCTTTAAGGCGGTCGACTCTGATTTTGTCAGACAACTTGCAGTTGTGACCGGTGCTAATTCCGGATTTATTTCGAATAAAAATATTGATTTTTCAGAAAGAAAAATTCGGAAGTTTGTGTCAGAATACAATCAAATATCAAGCCCGCTGACGGCTTATACTTATAACCAGAGAATAAGACATTATCGAACTATTTTGATTGGAATTACTCTTAACGGGAATTTTCAAGCATCTTTTTTTAAAGGAAGGGAGGAAACAGATCAGAATCGAAATCGAAGTTTGATGTGGGGTATTGATTTACAATATACAAACGATAGAAGTATTCAAGGAACCTCCTATACCTACTTAAATGCTTTTCCATTTGGTCAACGATTCACATTTGGACGTGGAGTAATAACACCATACCTATCATGGGCATTCGGACTTGGGGTCCTAAAATATACTTACCCTGATCACCTTTTCAATTTGAGCCAATTGTCAACAACAAGTAAGTCTGATTTCTTTTTTTCACCAGTAGCCAGATTAGGCGCAGGCTCTTTAATAAAAGTAAAGAGAAATTTTGTCAACGTAGAAGCATCAGTTAATGGAGAATTTATTACCGCTTTTTATAGTACTAAGGAACTGTTCAAATTTAGCTGTGGTTTTACGTTCTAAAAATATTCATTTCACAATAACGTAAGGATATTCTTCGCTGGGGCAGTTGATTTATCCGAAGGGTTTGAATCATCGTCTGCATTAGAACTATTTGCAACTGTAGATCTCGTAAAAACATGATAGAATAACATACGAACAAGTAGGCTCCATCACCACCTGCGCAACCACTATGCTCAACAAAGCCATTCTCTCCAGTATCATTTTACTCCTTGCCAGCTGCCGGTCCTCTGCAACGGAGGAGGATGGGAAGCGCGCGATAGCCAGCCGTTTTATTGATGCCTTCTATTCGTTTAACGCAGATTCGCTGAAGGTCGTGCTGGCGCAGGCAACTGCCTCGCAGCCGGAGATTCTGTATTACCAGAAGTGGGCGGAGTGCGCTCACTACCGGGTGTTGCAGCGCGCAGATATGACTGTAAAAAATGATTCACTCGTGATATGCCCCATCACCGTGAAAGATGACCTGATGGCTGCCCTGCACATCAACTTTAACGTGACAGACACTTTTCATGTGACGATAAAGTCAGGCCATATCCTTTCGGTGAAGACTTCATCCAACGATCCCAAGGAATATTATGATGCGAAAGCGTGGGTGCAAGCCAACCGGCCCGAACTGATCGAAAAGCCGTGTGAAGGAATATGGAATGGCGGACCTACTCCATGTGAATGTGTGCAGGGAATGCTGGCGGGTTTCAAGGAACTTGTAGAGTCGGCAAAAAGCGAGGACGCGAAATAATGATCAGAAAAGATCGATTTAATGATCAATCGGTTTTAAGATCACGGTATTTATGAAGGCAAGATCAACGGTTTGCTTACTCCGGATGATAGATCTTTTTCGCCTCCGCATACACTTTCTTTTTGTCGAGGGTCATGGGCTTGGTTTTTTGCTGCACAAATAATTCCATCTGGTCAGCATAGTGCTCGCTCGCAGGCTTGTTGGATGCTCCGTAGCAATTGATCGTTTCTATCTCGGGGCCATCTTTTGTGAACTTCACCAATTCAATATAGGATTCGCCTTGCTCACCTTTTACTTTTCCATCTTTATGAGGTCTGCTCAGCATCGAGGCAATCACATCGGGCAACCCCGGCAACGGAATTTCTTTTTCACCACGCACCAGCTTTTGATACTCACCCAGTGTTACTTCCTGGGCACGAAAATTCTTTTCCATGTACGTCTTTGCATAGCGCAAAAGCTCTACGCATTTCTTTTCGGTCAGCGCGCGGTAGGTGGCACCTTCGCGTTGCTCTTTCACCACCTGGTAATAGATAATGGCAAACAACGCTGCACCTTTGCTGCCGGCCTGAGCCTGGTGATCCCATGCCTGCAATAAACTTATCTGACGGGCGATGTCGGGATATTTTTTCGCGTCCAGCAAAAACAACGTATCACTGTTGGTTCGGTAAGCCAGTTGCTGCGGTAACTGCCGGTCGTATTTTATCTCCTTGAAATCTTCGTAGCTGAGTTTCGGAAATTGAGCAATCAATTCCATGAATCGCTTGCTCCGGTTGTTGTCGTGCGTTTCGTACGACATGGTAGCATCATAGTTTTCCGCTTTGATGTTGTCTTCCGGTGCGGTGGCGTTGAAAGGCGAATGGTTGCTGTTGAACAAGTAGCCGTTGGGTGGATTCAACACCTGCGGCAAGTCGGAGACAGGATGAAGCTTCGTCCAAAGCGTGGCAGAAGTATTTCCCGGCAAGGTGGTGTTCCACGCATAGTTTTTATCGCGCAGCGGAATCTTGCCGTTGCTCAAATAATAGATCGTGTCGTAGCGGTCGGCATAAATTAAGTTGTATCCCGGCAATGCTCCCCAATCCAATATCTTTCTGAACTCGGTAAAATTCCGGGCCTTGTTCATCCGGTACCATTGCTCCAGGCCGCGGATGTCAAGCAGCGCGCCTGTGCGAAGGGAGAAGGCGCCACGCTCGGTCACCATTGTGGGGCCGTACTTGCTCTCATAGATTTTCTTCTTCACCGAAAGGGTGATGCCCATCACCTTCACTTTCAACTTCACCGTTTCCTCTTTCAGCGTCTCCCATTGGCCATCGAATTTATATTGCAACGGGTTTTGTGGATTCAACTCAAGCTGGTACACGTCCAGCCGATCGGGGTAGTTGACAGTATGTGCCCAGCCCAGGTATTCGTTGCAGCCCAGAAAAACTTCGGGTGCACCGGGAAACATCGCGCCCAGAATATTCCAACCTTCTTCGCTGCACAAGTGCGCTTCGTACCAGGCAACAGGACCTTCCAGCGGCTGGTGTGAGTTGATGCCGAGGTACACGTTGCCATCGGAAGTCTTGCGCGAGTTAAAGGCATAGGCATTGGATCCTCCCGGCTTCCATTGGGCCAGGGCAATGGTGCCGTTGTTGATGCGTTGCAATGCTCCGTCCACACCACTGGAGATCGCCAGCTGCAACACGGAATAGGCGAGTCCTTCTTTGGGTGTAACCGGAAAAAGTTTTTTCACGAGCACTTCTTTCGGATGCGCCTGCGCATAGGCGTTCAGTCCGTCCATGTATCCTTGCAACACTTTTTTATACTCAGGTGACACATCCGTGTCATACCGTTCTTCTACAATTCTTCGGCACTGCAGCAGATGCACGATGTAATCAACGGTGGCGCCCTCTTTGCCCGCATAGCGGCCGAGCATCGACTTGCCGGCTAAAAATCCTTTTTGAATGGTGGCAAAATCATCTTCGGCATGCGCCCACGCGAGGCCATACGCTACGCCTGCATCGGTGGGAGCAAAGATGTGAGGCACACCCCATCGGTCGCGCACAATATCAACTTTTGAGGGATCAACCGACTGGCCAAACGAACTGACGAACACGAAAGACAGGATGAGAAAAAGAAAACGCTTCATGATTTATTTATGTATGGCGACAATTTATAAAAATCTTTTTGGCTTTGTTTTAGTTGAGTGATGCAAAACCAGTCTCAGCGAGGCTGGTTCTGGTAGGATTCGTTCAGGCATTTTACTCTTGTCGCACGCCTGCACTCCTCTTATCCAAACCATCCCTTTACCCTCCATTTACTCATCATTTAGAAAAGACGAAGCCTGAACGAAGGATGAACGAAACTTCCCTTAAGGATAGAGCCACCTTTCCTTAACCTTTGCTATATTTAACCTATGGCAAGAGTTGATGAAAATGCTTTGATTGAAGGCCTACGCGGCCGCATAGGAAAACTCGTTTTTAAAACCTACAAGTACGGCACGGTGGTGTCCAAGCTGCCTGACATGAGCAAGGTGAAACGCACGCGCACGCAGAAGAAAAACAGCGAGCGGTTCATGAATGCCGTAGCCTATGCACGAAAAGTGATCGCCACACCGGCCTTAAAAAAGCAATACGAAAAGAAGGCGGAAAAAACGGGCCGCACGATCTACCACATGGCCCTCTCCGATTATATGAAAGATACTACGAAGGGCTAAGTGCAACAGCACATGCGTTAAGAGCGGTACAAAAAGCTAGTTCTTCGCGCTCATCATCCTGTAAAGCACCACTAGCTTATCCAACTCTTTCATCAACGTGGGCGCAATGCTCTCATTACTGATGTCTGCATCAGCAGGCGCATAACTTTTCCCGATAGCGAGGGCATAGTACATCCAGTGGTCGGCTTTGGTAAATTCCCAGAGAGCCTCTTCATTGGCAAAGTTTTCGGTTGGTTTCTTATCACCGGCTGCTTCTATCCAATAGCCTGCACCCAATCGCGTGAGCTGTGTGAAAAACTCCTTACGGTATTCAGCATCATTCATCTTGTTTTTAAAATGCTCCCGGTCGATCTCACCCGTGCGTGTTGCGCCCGTTATGCAAATGCATACTTCCTTTTGCCTGAGGATGATCTGCACGTATATTTCCTTCTTCATGTCGGCATCCTTGCGTCCATACGCCAGCCACAGGCTGCGCAGTAGATGATCAGGATGCTGAGCCGGATCGAGGCTGCTCACGATGTTATTTGCATCGGGTTCACTCAGTTTCAGTTGATGAACATGGTCTTTGATCATCGCGTGCAGCTGCAGCAATTTAGTTTGCACGTTTACGCGCTCTGCATGAATCTCCGGTGTGGTGAAGGGTGCCTTGCTGCTGCTGAGGGTGAGGTAATCTTCCTTCTTAAAATAATGATGTTTGAGTTTGATGTGATCCCAGCTAAAGCCCGCAGTAGTGAGGGAAAGAAATTGCTTCTTGTCTTGCCGCGATAAAATGTCGCGCTGCTTCAGCGTAGGATAGATGTATTCATATTCCCGGATGAGTTCTTCCGAGAGAGGCTCGGTAAATTCAAAATAGCCCACAAACCACGATTTCAGATTTTCAATTTCTTTGGCATCTGTGATTTTATAAAAGAGTTCTTCACTGTCCTTTATGCCTTCGAGGGTAAAATTTCCGGAGCCAACAAACGCCACCGACTTACGAAAGGGCAAGTCGAAAATATAAACGTTGGCATGAAAGAAATTGCGCGTATAGATATGAAGAGCAATACGTCCCTGGTAGTTGCGCCATATTCTGCGGAGCACTTCAGGCGAGGTGGGTTCGTCCAGCCCCGTTACAATATCCATTTTAGTTTTGGTGGGGATGCGGCTTCGGATAAAATCAAATCCCGCCTCGGAGATAGCTGCCGTAGCAATGGTGCAATGTTCTGCTTGCTGCAGCAGCTTGTCGTTGATAAACGGCACTGCCAGTTTCTTGATAATCATGAGAGCAATTTGAATGCAAATTAGCCCAACGTTTTAAACATTTGGGCACGCGCTCCTTTTTAAATCATTATTGAATCAGCCAGCACCTACACTTCCATCCACGTATGGTCGGCAAGCAACTTTACTTCGGCTACATAATTGTAAGGGCATCCTTTTCGTCCCCACTCTCTGGGGCCAATCATCGAAAGCAGGTGTGCGCCTTCCTTTTCTTCGTATAAAAAATAATGATGACCTACCACGGGGGCGAAGCTTAGTTTGGCATCGTAGATAATCATCGACAATTCTTTGCGCTTTTGAATTTCTTTTGCCTGGATGGCAAGCAACTCAATCTGCTGGCGTATCTGTGTAAGCTGCATATTGGTTTGCTCTTCCATGGCCGAGAGCGCGTGGTGCCTGATCACCCCAGCTTCCGTTGGCCGGATGACAGCGCCCGACACAGAAGCGGAGTAAGGTAGCACGCTGAACTGCTTGTGATAAAGTTCGGTGTTGACCAGCTCTTTATCTCCGGCACGATGCGTCTGCGTGATCTTCAAAAGACCCTTGGGTGTAATCTCATGCAACACTTTTAATACCACCTGCTGCTCGCGCGTGAACGAGACGGTGAAAGCAAGCTGGCTGGTGAATTCAATCTTGACGGTATCAGCCAATGATGGGTCGCACGCGTGCTCATCTCCATCGGGCGGGGCGGCATATTGTGAAGTAAACGCCTGATCCTCCAGCGACACCCAGTTCATACTGACGCTCAGTTTTTTACCTGTATCATCCAGTTCAATTTTATAGATGCCTGACTTGGGGCGATCGCCAAACTCATAGGTACCTTTCTCAGGAAACAGCTGCCACGAAGAAACGAAATGAAAAGCTTCTACCATTTGTGTGATTGTATGAAGTGCAAATTTGTGTGGTTACAAAACGGAAAAGCAAGAGGAAAGGATTCCGTTAATTTCTTGTCCATGAGACTAGCTATTAATACCGTTACCACCACTCCCTTAACAACGAGAGTCGGCAAAAGTTAAAATAACAATTACTCTTGTAACCCTTTGTTGGGAGAAAATAAGCTCATCTTCAATTCCGGTTTTTCCAGGTGCACTACATCCGAGGCATCTCCGAGTATTTCATCGATGAACCCAAGTTGCCTGGCTTCTGGGGCAGTAAGGTATTTGTCGCGCAGAAAGATTTGTTCCAGTTCGTTCCACGTGTGGCCGGTGTGTTTGCCCATGAGGTGAAAGAGTTGCGTCTGCAATCGTTCCTGCTCACGCGTGGCAATACGCACATCTTCGGTATAGCCTTGTACACCTCCGCCTGTAGGGTGCATGTGAATGGTGGCATGAGGCAATGCATAGCGCAGACCCTTGGCACCAAATGAAAGCAGTGCTGTAGCCATGCTGGCGGTTACGCCCACAGCCACGGTAGAAACGGGTGCCTTCACCATTTGCATGGCATCGTAAATGGCGAGGCCGGCATACACCACTCCGCCCGGGCTGTTGATATAAAGACTGATGGGTTTTTTCTGATCGAGGCTATTGAGGTAAAGCAGCTGTGCTACCACCAGGTTGGCACTCACATCGTTCACAGCAGTGCCGAGAAAAATAATACGCTCTTTGAGCAGCAGGCTATAAATATCATAGGCGCGCTCGCCCCGGCTATCGCTATCGATTACCATGGGCACCAAACTGGCGTGTGTCATTGGGAAGAAAAGAATTGAAGAATGTTCTGTTGAAAAGAAATTTTAGATGGATCGCGAAAGAGCGCGCGGTGAATACGCTCTGCTTCCCGTTTTAATTTCCTGCGGTGGTAGGCTTTCAGCACTTCATGAATTTTCATCTGCATAAGAAGATTCTTTTGCAGTGCCGGGCTTACAATCTTCTTCGCCTGAAATACGAGCGACTCCCCGGGAGAGAGTTCACCGTGAATATATTTTTCGATCTGCTCAATTTCATTCAAGGAAGTTCTCATACGAAAGATGTTTTTGGTAAAGCGTGTCTCTCAGTTTTTCGATGCACTTGTATTTCTGCACAGAAGCAGAATGTTCAGTTTTATAACCAAACCTGTTTTTGATTTCGTGGGCGGAAAGATTTTCGTAGTAAAAGGCATGGAGCAAATCAAGGCATTTCAGGCCGGCTGATTCTAAAAACCGCAGGAGTCGATTAGCATTCACCGCAGTATCTTCCGGGATAGTGATAGCGGCCTCCACTACATCAAGTGATATCGTGCGACTGTCGAGGTTAAATTTTTTAACCCACAGGTGCTTTGCAATGCCCATGATATACGCTTCCGCGGAAGTGGTTAGTACAAATGATTCATCTTCTGTTTTCTCACAGAAAATTACCAGCGCATCGTGAAAAATATCTTTGGCCTCCTGGAAAGAGCCATGCATTTTACTTACAAAGTGCGCTACAGGCGGAAAAGCTTTTTTGTAAAGCTCCTCCATGTGTGCGATGGCGCTACGCGCTTGAACAACCTGAGATTCCATGGTGTATTTTCTTACTAGTGCTCATCAAAAGTAAAATATCACCCGATGATAAATAATTTTTTATCTGGCTACTTTCTTCAAGAATTTCCAGGTTCATAAAAAGAACAGGATCAAAACATTCAAGCGGAAATCCCAAAAAAGAAAATCCCCCATGTGTCCTTGACACCGGGGGATAATCCTGTCTATAGTTGGCTTTATCTGTATCAAAAGTAATAGAGAGCTGGGCAAGTCATGCGCAGGAGATGGGAGTAACTCCCATAAAATCTTTTATTTTTTTTTATGAACAGTTGGAGGCACATTCGGAATGATCATTTCAAAGGTAGTACCAAGTCCAAACTCTGAGTCTACCCGAATGGTGCCACCTAATTTATTTACCGCCTCGCGCACCACATACAAGCCCAGGCCCGATCCTTTCGCATTTTCAGTGGCCCGATAAAACATATTGAAAATCTTGCCGAGATGAGCTTTCTCAATGCCAATTCCATTATCAGAATACACAATACGCGCTTGCGTGGGTGAGGTAGTTACTTTGAGCCGGATAGAACAATAGTCTTTGCGACCATCCTGGTATTTGATAGAATTAGAGTACAGGTTTTTAAAGATAATCTCCAGCCTGTTCTTGTCAGAAAAAAAATCAGCATTGCCTGTTTGCTCCAACGTGATTTGAATATTACCGGGAGCGACCGGCAGATTCACGCTGTTCCGGGCAGTTTCAAACACAGTATGAAAGTCTATTTCTTCTGAGTGCGTTTCTGTGCGGGCATTCATCGAGTAATTCAGAATCTCACGAATCACATTATCGAGCCGGTGTACCTGTTCGCGAATGAGATGAAAGTGGGGTGGCAGGCTGCCTGGATTTTCCAATTCAGCCACGTTCAGCAAGCCCAGAATGGTGGCCAGGGGCGATCGTATATCATGCGAAATGCTATACACAAATTGATCTAATTCATTGTTGGTCTTGTGCAACTCGGTGACATCAATCATGATTCCTTCAAAGCGAATCGTTTCGCCTGACTCGTTTCTGATTTGGCGGGTGTAGCCTAACAAGTAGCGCAACGGCAGCACGAGCGGATTAGTGCGGATGATAGACTCCCCAGGATTAATGCCCTCTTTCATGCGTTGTGCAATACGCGCCAGGATGGGACGATCCTCCGGGTGAATGCGTTCCAACAACATGTCAGGCGAAGGAGCTTCGCCAGCTTCGAGGCCGAAGAGTAAAAAGAGTTGCTTTGACCACGTTCTCTTACCCGAAGGAACTTCTAATTGCCAGCTACCCATTTGCGCTTGTTCTTCTGCACGCTCCAGCGATTCGATACTCTCCACCAGCATACGCTCTGCGCGCTTTTGCTGCGTGATATCGCGGATAAAAACAGAGAGGCCCTCTGGCGAAGGATAGATATGATTTTCCTGCCACAAATTCAGCGGCTCAAAATAGTCGGTATGGCAAACGTATTTTTGTTCTTTCATCGCTTTATGAAAAGCATGATAGGTAGCTGAGTTAACCGCATCCGGAAACTCTTGCCAAACATTCTTGCCAATCAACTCGGCAGGGTTGCGTTTCACCAATTCACCGAGTTGCTTATTGGCATAGATGTAATTCCAATTTTTGTCGAGAGAAATGAATGCGTCTCCGATGCGATCAAAAACACGAGTTAGCTCAAACGTTTTATTCTGCACAAGGCTTTCAAGTTGCAGGTTGCTCAGGCGTAGGTTTAATAAATTCACTACCTGCTTTGCAAGTATCCTCAGCTCTTGAAGTTGCTTTTCATTAAGGGTTTTCGGCTTCTGATCCAACACACACAAGGTTCCAAGCTTGTGGCCGGTGTTCACCACCAAAGGCATGCCGGCATAAAATCTGATTTTCGGATCGTTGGTAACGTATGGATTGTCAAAGAATCTGGGATCTTGAAGCACATCTGGCACCAACATAATATCATTATCGTGGATGGCATGCGCACAAAACGAGACTTCACGGGCGGTTTCACGTTCATTCATCCCTTTGCATGCCTTTGACCACTGCCGACCCTCGTCAATCAGATTGATCATGGCAATGGGTGAGTCACATACTTCCGAGGCCAACTCTATAATGCCATCGAAATCTTTTTCAAACTCTGTATCCAGGATTTGGTACCTGCGAAGTACCTCTAATCTTTCACGCTCATTCTCTGGCAAAGGACTCACAATCATACTATTTCAAAATGCTATGGACTTTGGGAACATTCCTAACCGCGATCAAAAACTCAAATGAGCCAAAAATTTAATGAAAGTGAGAAGTCTGTAATTGAATCGGATAGGAGAAACTCCTAAAGAAGTTTTGAAAAAGGGAAGAATCGTCCGAAACCGAACATAGGAGTTACTCCTATATGTGAACCAAACGACTTGATTAGGAACACCAAATTGGCCACAAAAAAAACAAAAAAACGATATGAAAAAGCTTGCCACCATCACCATCATCGGCTTTGTGTTAATGACCATGTCATGCCACGAAAGCGAAACACTTCAAAAGCAGACAAAATCGTTCTATTCTTTTGACGGAACGGAAGGCGGAGCTATCACATTGGAGGTTGCAAGCCAGTGGATTAACAATTATGCTGTCAAGAATCCATCAGGTCCAATTGCTCATTTCTTCGGACAAGAAGTAATCAAAAAAATACTTGCTACTGACGGAGCCGTTGGCATCCGTATCTACTATTCGATAGACAATTCAAACCAACAACACCTGTTGCTGACAGGCACAGACCGCAATGGTAATGATCTGTTAGCAACATATGGTGTGAAGGGCATTGCCTCCAAAACAGAGCTGAAAAGCAAAAGCGCGGAATCCTTCCGGGGATCAGAAGGAGAGTCTGTTTCTTTTGATGTGGCCAAACAGTGGGTTGCCAATTTCACTCAACAAAATCCTTTGGGAGTGCGTGCGCATTTTTTCGGTCATGAAATCATCAATCAGATTCTCGCTGAAAAAAATTGTACGGGAATCCGCATTTACTATGCCCTTAACGATTCTGGCATACCTCAATTGTTATTGGTAGGTGCACGCATAGGTGGGTCAAACATAATTCCAGCAAGTGGAGTCAACTACAGAGAGACAACAACTGATACCGCTTCGATAGCTGATATGTCATACCCGTGCCCCGCATTTTGCACCTCGATTTGATAAACTTTATTGTAACTTTAGCCAACGATCTAGTGCGTTTGAAGTGGAACCTTTACTTTTATTTGCTCATCTCTCGTCATCGTCCGCTCTTGTTCCATTGTCAATGGGATTGTACCAGTGGAAAAACCAGAGCTCGTATCTTAAATTGGTTACACTCATTCCACTTATATCAGCAATTACTGACGGCCTTTCGCTCCTGTTGCTGTCCAATGGATTTAACACCTGGCCACTTTTAAACGTATTCTATTGCGTTCAATTCTCGTTGTTATTTTTCGCTATAGGCAGCGAGAGAAAAATTTATTTTTTAAGAGCACTTTTCTTTGGATGCATTGGTTTTGCACTAATAAACTTTTTATTCATACAAAGCCCCCGCACTTTTAACAGCTATACATCTTATGCTGGAGGAATTATCATGATTCTCTCTTCTTTAAATTATTTGTATTGGTTATTGAATGAAATGCCGGCAGAGCGGGTATATCGGCTGCCATTGTTTTGGGTGGCGTTTGGTGTTCTCGTGTATTTCGGAGGAACGTTGTTTTTGTTTTTGTTTAATAATTATGTGATCGCCCACCTACCTCAAAGTTACCGACCAATTTGGACGTTGCATAATTTGCTGAACATAACCAAAAACATTTTTTTATTTGCTGCAATATGGACGCACTACAAGAGCAGGACATCCCCACCGTAATATTACTTGGCACTACAGGGATGCTCCTACTCATCGGGTGCATGGCGCTCTTTATTCTAATGTATCAAAAGCGCATGTTGAAAGAAAGGCAAAAACGAGTACAGCAAGAGCTAGACTACCAGACCCGGATGATCCGGATGCAATTTGAAAGCCAGGAGCAAGAGCGAAAACGCATCGGTGCAAACTTACACGACTCGCTGGGTTCATTACTCTGGGGCGCAAAAGTAAACGCCTCGCTGATTCAGCGGTCAAACGACCTAAAGGATCAGTCGATGGATGCTTACAAAGAACTCAATCAGATATTGGATGAAAGTATTGAAGAGGTACGAAGGATCTCCTGGGAATTAACACCAGAAGCTTTTCACTATGCCGGGCTATCCGAATCGATCAAGAAAATGTGTGCCCGCCTGAATGGCAAAGGCCAGGTGATTGAAGTAAAGGAACAAGGAGAAAGATTATGGAATGACGAGCGTGGCTTGCAGGCATTCCGAATTGCCCAGGAGCTGATCAGTAATGCGCAAAAGCATTCGGGAGCTTCTGCGGTAACCGTTTCATTAATTTGGAGCGAAGAAACACTACAGATGACTGTAACGGATAATGGGTCGGGATTTGGTAATAGCCTTGAAAAAAAAGGAGTAGGCTTATGGAACATCCATCAACGCGTAAAACAATTAAATGCAAAAATTAATATAGGAAATTCTCCTATAAGCGCAGGAGTTGAAGTTTGGATAGAAATACCTTTGGTACATGAGAACAGATAAATTTAAAGTCTACCTGGCAGAAGATCACAATGTAGTTCGCAAGGGAATGCACCGGTTGTTAAATTCATTCGATGAAATCGGCTTGGTGAAAGAAGCTTGCAACGGCAAAGAGCTGCTGGCACTGGTAGAAGAAGAGCGGCCAGATGCCGTTATCCTCGATGTGGAGATGCCGGTGATGAGTGGCATTGAAGCGGCCAAAGTAATTGCCGATCGGTATCCGAGTGTAAAAATACTTGTACTCACGATGCATAACGAAGGTGTCTTTATCAATAAACTAATGGACATTGGCGTTCATGGAATCCTGAGCAAATCAACAGAACCCGAAGAAGTTGAAAAGGCGTTGCGTGCCATCATCGAAAAAGATTTTTACACAAATGAAATTGTAAAAAAGGCGATGGCGGCAAGCCCTAAAAAAGATCACGAAGTGTATGGCAAACTCACTAACCGTGAAATTGAAATATTGCTACTCATCTGCCAGGAACTCACTCCGGGCGAAATCAGTGAAAGACTTCAAATAAGCGAGAAAACATTTTTCAATCATCGTTCAAACATCCTGGAGAAAACACAATGCAGAAGCAATGTCGGCCTGATGCGATATGCCATCGTGAAAGGATACTGCGAGGTGTAGGTAGCCTGCAAAATTTGAAATACGTGTTCACTGTGCTGGCTGACTAAAATCATTTTTAACAATCATGCAAAGATGCATATTGCGTCAAGGCTAAACTGTTAGAAAATGAATTCGGTACAATCCTACATTGCCGGAAGGCCGCATTCTCAGGCTCAAATTATGAGCGTATTGCGCAGCTTGGTGCTGGATGTTGGGCCGCACGTGCAGGAGAAGATCAGCTATACCGTACCTTATTTTTATTTTCATGGGCCGCTATGTTATCTCAGTCCCAAGTTTGATGGTGCATACCTTGGGTTCCCACGAGGTCATCAACTCAGCAATAAACATGGCTTGCTTGAAAACGGTAATCGAAAGTTTGTGCGCTCTATTCACTTTTATAGCCTCGCAGAACTCGAAGAAAAGGAAGAAGAAATCAGAAAAATTCTGAACGAAGCGGCTATCCTGAACGAATACTATTTTCATCAGAAGAAGACGGCACCACTGACAAAGAAAAAAATCAGGAGATAAAACGAAACAATGTTTTACAAGCTCGAACGCAAGTGAGTGGCGTTTCTATTAAAAGCCGCTCCCGTTTCATAAAGCATCAGAACGAAAAGCGCTTTGCAGCCATGCAATAGCAATCACGTTCATTATCCTTATTTTTGCGGCATGAACAATATTCAAGATGAGCCGGAAGAACCAGATGATGACCTCTTTGAGCACCATCGCATTGTAGCGGATGCCGGCCAAAGTCTTTTACGCATCGACAAATTCTTGATGGATCGATTGCCTAACGTAACGCGAACCAAAATTCAGGGCGGCATTCATGATGGCTTTGTAAAAGTGAACGACAAATCGGTGAAGCCTAATTACAAAATCCATCCTAACGATGTGATTACCGTGTCGTTGCCAGAGCCTCCGCGCGATACCGATGTAAAGCCAGAAAACATTCCATTGAATATTGTTTTTGAAGACGAGCATATACTGGTTGTAAATAAAGAACCGGGCATGGTGGTGCATCCTGCGTATCAAAACTGGAGTGGCACGCTGGTAAATGCCTTGACCTATCATTTTCAAAATCTGCCCGAAATGAAAGGCAATCAAGGAAGACCCGGCCTTGTGCACCGCATTGATAAAGACACATCGGGATTATTAGTAATTGCAAAAACAGAATTGGCGATGACGTCTCTTGCCAGGCAATTTTTCGATCACAGCATTGAGCGCACATATCAGGCGATTGTTTGGGGAATTCCAAACCCGCCCGAGGGAACCATCAACGTGAATGTAGGCAGGAGTTTTAAAGACCGGAGAATCACTACGGCTTTTCCAGATGGAGATTTTGGAAGAACCGCGATCACGCATTATAAATTAATAAAAGACTTGCGCTACGTTTCGTTGATTGAGTGCCGATTAGAAACCGGACGTACACATCAAATTCGTGCGCATATGAAATACCTGGGCCATCCACTCTTCAACGATGAAATGTACGGTGGCAATGAAGTGATGAAGGGAACGGTGTTCACAAAGTATAAACAGTTTGTGGAAAATTGTTTTAAAGTGATTCCACGCCAGGCACTCCATGCAAAAACGCTTGGGTTTGTTCATCCCGCTTCTGAAAAATTTATCCAATTTGATTCACAGCTTCCACAGGATTTTATTGAAGTGATTGACAAATGGGAGAACTATGTAAAGTATAATTAGTTGCGGTTTTCTGTTCATCGAAAAAATCATGTAAGGTTGATGTAGTATTAACTTACTATTTTATTGAGGGCTTGGGAATAGTGATTGTAAACCGAGCACAGCCAAAAAATATTTCCGCAAATACGGGAAAATCCCCGTTGACAGAGATCAACTCGTCACGTAGTTTTATCGTACTTATATTGCCAACTTTCCCAGGAAGGTTAGTGTATTTTCGAACCATTATAGTTGGTTTTGATGTGCGATTAATCAGATGAAATTTTTTGTCAGCAAGAAAGTAATAGTTGGCTTTTGCGCGGCAATGATCATCCTTACCGTTCTCGGTATTTATTCTTTTTTGAATAACGTCAAGTCTGTTAAAGCAAGCCAACGGGTTTCGCATACAATTGATGCACTTTATAATTTAGAGCGAATTCGCTCCACCGTTATTAGTCTAGAATCCAGTCAGCGGGGTTTTGTCATCTCGCGGAATTATCATTTCCTGTATTACAACCGGCAACAGTCAACTGATATTATTAAACAAGTTGAAACGATAAGGGAATTCATGCGCGATAATGAGAGTCAGCAAAAGAGTATCGACAGCTTGCCCGTACTGGTTCAGAAAAAAATTGATTTCAATTGGCAAACGGTTCAGGTGGCGATGACTAACTCTGACTCGGCACACGCGCGCATCGAATC
>CAZNCO010000018.1:0-17154 GCA_964571345.1 uncultured Ohtaekwangia sp. | reverse complement strand
GCATACCCAGGCAGATACCAAGCACGGGTTGTTTCAGATCAATAATTACCTGATCCAATTTCTTTTCGCGAAGATAATTCATGGTTGAGCTAGCTTCGCCTACACCAGGAAAAATGACTTTATCCGCGCTGGTAATTTTCTCTACGTCATCTGTAATTTCAAACGTAACATTCAAGCGCTCCAGTGCAAAGGCTACTGAACGGATGTTTCCTGCATTGTATTTGATTACGACTACTTGCATTTGAAGGAAGAAAGATCGTTAGGTGATTTGACGGATACTATGATGTTCATCAGTTTTTAAAGTGTTAATTCTCAACCTGCCAATATCTGCAATGCATTACAGTATTCCCTTCGTTGATGGGAGTTCATTTCCTTCTTTTGTAACTGCCATTTTAATCGACTTTGCAAATGCCTTAAAGATTGCTTCTATTTTATGATGTTCGTTGGTACCCTCGGCTTTGATATTGAGATTGCATTTGGCTGCATCGCTGAAGGATTTGAAGAAATGCAAAAACATTTCCGTAGGCATCTCACCGATTTTCTCGCGGTTGAATTCAGCTTCCCAAACTAGCCACGGCCTACCTCCAAAATCTAAAGCAACCTGTGCAAGGCAGTCGTCCATCGGCAAACAAAATCCATAGCGCGCTATGCCCCTTTTATCGCCAAGCGCTTTCGCAAAGGCTTCGCCTAACGTAATGGCGGTGTCTTCAATGGTGTGGTGCTCATCAATGTGCAGATCACCTTTGGTTTCTACCGTTAGGTCAATTTGTCCGTGGCGAGCAATCTGATCAAGCATGTGATCGTAAAACCCAAGGCCGGTATGAATTTTTGACTTGCCACTGCCATCTAAATTTACGTCCACGCGAATGCTGGTTTCTTTTGTGATTCGCTCCACAGACGCAATGCGAGTTTGAAATACTTTCTGGTAAATGTCTTTCCAGTCTATTGTCGTCAAAACACAAACATCTTCAAGATTTGACTGTAGTATTTTTTCTTTCAACGACCCGTCATTTAATAGAATTCCCTTGCAGCCAAGATTCTTTGCCATCTGTATGTCGGTAATACGATCGCCAATCACAAACGAGTTTGCCAAGTCATAGCCAGAAAGATATTGAGTGAGCATACCTATCCCGGGTTTGCGTGTTGGCTTATTTTCGCTGGCAAAAGAACGATCGATGTGGATAGCCTTAAAATGAATGCCTTCTCCAGCCAGCGTTTCGATTACTTTATTTTGCACAGGCCAGAACGTTTCTTCAGGAAAACTAACAGTGCCTAAACCATCCTGGTTGGTGACCATTACAAATTCATAATCAGTTTCGTTAGCAATTCTCGCCAGCCAGGTAAAAACACCCGGAATGAATTTGAGTTTTTCAAGGTTATCGATTTGTGGATCTTCCGGTGGCTCCTGGATGAGTGTTCCATCGCGATCAATAAACAAAATCTTCTTCATATTTCTTTCAGGGCTTGAATCAATTTTGAATTTTCTTCGGGAGTGCCTACGGTGATGCGCAAGCAGTCGTCACACAAAATTACATTTGATCGATCGCGCACTACAATTCCTTTTTTCACGAGTGAAAGATACACTGAACGGGCTGATTTTATTTTGGCTAATACAAAGTTGGCATCAGACCTGAAAACCTGGATTACTGCAGGTACTAGTTGAAGTTTTTTGATGAGTTCGGCACGCTCTGCGATAATCTCTTTTACTTCTGTATTTTTTGGTTCTTCGTTTTGAAGGATCGATTCGGCTATTGCCTGCGTGTGTGAGCCGATGTTATAAGGCGGCTTGATCTTATTCAGGATTGAAATAATTTCCTCGGATGCGAAGCAGAGACCCAGCCTCAATCCGGCAAGGCCCCATGCTTTTGAAAATGTCTGAAGCACCACAAGGTTTGGATATTTGGTTAGCAGGGGAACGAAACCGTCATATCCGGCAAAATCAATGTACGCTTCATCTACGACCACAATTCCCTGAAATTTTTCGATCAACGCAATTACCTTCTCAAAGGATAACAGATTGCCGGATGGATTGTTGGGGCTGCAAAGAAAAAGTAGTTTGCTTTTAGCGTCAACGACTTTTAAAGTTGCATCTACATCCACATCAAATTCAGGAGTTAGCGTTACTGACTTTACATCAACTACGTTGATGGCAGCGCTCACGGCATACATGCCATAGGTTGGCTGGGGAATGATCACATTGTCCTGGTGCGGCTCGCAGAAAGCACGGAAGAGCAGATCAATGGCTTCGTCACTTCCATTGCCGATAAAAATCCGTTCAGGTTTTATGTTTTTGATTTTCCCGACCAGCGACTTCAATTTTTTCTGATGCGGGTCAGGATAGCGATTGTAGCTTGTTGGATAGGGGTTTTCGTTTGCGTCAAGAAATACACTTGCTTCTCCTTCAAACTCATCCCGTGCGGAGGAGTAGGGTTTCAACTCGACTACATTTTTTCGTGCCAGTTTTTTTATATCCATGAACTTGAAATCTTAATCGAAGAATTAATCTAATATCTTACCCTTACGGCATTTGCGTGTGCGCGCAATTGCTCCGCTTCGGCCATCGCTTCTATTACCGGGCCAATTTTGGCAAGCCCGTCTTTTGATAGTTTCTGAACGGTGATGTATTTCACAAAACTATCCACTGAAACTCCAGCGTATGACCGGGGGAATCCATTTGTTGGAAGAGTAAGGATCGATCCAGATGCATAATCGCCAAAAGATTCGGGTGAGTAGGGGCCCAGGAACAGAGAACCTGGGTTGTTTATTGCCTCTGCGAGAGCGTCACAATCCTTTGTATTGATAATCAAATGCTCGGGCGCATACTCATCCGCGAAAGCGACAAAGTCTTTTGGATTCAACACAACAGCTAAACTTTGTTCAATCGCCTGACGCGCCACTTCTGCTCGCGGCAGGGTTTTGAGCTGGTTCTCCAATTCTGTAAGAACTTTTGTGGCGATGGATTCGCTGCTTGTTAACAAAACAACCTGGCTATCTGCGCCATGCTCGGCTTGCGATAACAGATCAGACGCAATGAATATTGGATTTGCAAGGTCGTCTGCAATTACCATCACCTCTGATGGTCCTGCCGGCATATCGATGGCAACTCCTTCGGTATTTACCATCTGTTTGGCTTTTGTTACAAACTGATTGCCAGGGCCAAATATTTTGAATACAGATGGAATTGATTCTGTGCCATAGGCCATTGCAGCGATTGCCTGTGCACCACCAACTTTGAAAATATTTCTAATGCCAGTAAGTCCGGCAGCAAATAAGATGGCGGGATTAATTTTGCCGGTTGAATCAGGCGGTGAGCAAAGAACTACTTCTTTGCACTGAGCAATTTGTGCAGGAATGCCCAACATCAATACAGTAGAGAAGAGAGGAGCAGAGCCACCCGGAATATAAATACCTACTTTTTGAATTGGCGTCACTTTGCGCCAACACTCAACGCCCGGCATCGACTCAACTTTCTCTTGGTCGCGTAATTGAGTGCTGTGAAACTTCTTAATGTTAGTAGCCGCTTGTTGGATAGCAGCTTTTAGCTCAGCGCTCACAAGTTGATCTGCTTCTTTTAATTCTGCATCGGATACTCGAAGACTTTCGATGTGTACTTTGTCAAATTGCAGTGTTAGTTCTTTCAAGGCAGCATCGCCAGATTTTTTTACTCTTGCTAAAATGTTTTTGACGGAGCTTTCCAGGAAGTCAAGCTCAAGAGCAGGACGCTCGCAAAGTTGTTTCCATTCGCTAGATGCCGGATATTTTATCAGTCGCATATATTCATTTCAATTTCAAGTTTATCAAGCAATCATCTTTTCAATTGGGATCACAAGTATTCCTTCTGCGCCAAATGACTTCAATAAATTAATCTTTTTCCAGAAATCATTTTCATCCACTACGGAATGCAGCGAAGACCAGCCGGGGCGACCCAAGGGCATGATCGTAGGGCTTTTCATGCCGGGAATCACTTGCGTAATCTTTTCAATGGCTTCGTTCGGGCAGTTCATCAATATATATTTATTGTTTTTAGCTGTTTGCACAGATTGAATGCGAAAGAGCAACTCATCCAGAATTTCTTGTTTTTCTTTTTCAAGGTTGGGCGTAGCTACCAGAACGGCTTCTGATTTGATCACCACCTCTACTTCTTTTAACCCATTGCTCAATAATGTGCTGCCGGTGCTCACGATGTCACAGATGGCATCGGCCAGTCCTATACCTGGTGCAATTTCAACCGAGCCGCTGATTTCATGAATGCCAGAAGTGACACCGTTCTTTTTCAAAAAGTCCTTAACGATGTTAGGGTAGGAGGTAGCGATATTTTTTCCCTGAAGCCATTGTGCTCCTGTGTAGTTTTCAGAGCGGGGTACGGCAATTGACAAACGACATTTTGCGAAGTCCAACCTGCGCACGATCTGGTTTTGCTTTTGCTTTTCGATAAATACATTTTCACCAACAATGCCAGCATCAGCAACTTTGTCTTCCACATATTGAGGGATATCATCGTCACGCAAAAAAAGTAACTCTAATGGAAAGTTGGTGGCTTGTGCTTTCAGCTGGTCTTTGCCATTGCTGAAGTGAAGGCCGCTTTCCTTGAGAAGTTTAAGTGATTCCTCCTGCAGTCTTCCCGACTTTTGTACTGCCAATCGCAAAGGTTGATTCATGGTTGCTGTTTTTAAGTTCCTAATTCATTTAAACAAAAAAGGCCTGCCCAGTTTGGCAAGCCTTCTTTTGAAATATTCTTATTCAAATCAAAACACAAGCCCGCCAGTCAAGGTTACTCCATGATGATGACGGTGGTTAATGTTTTGTGTCTTGTTCATTGTAAAATGTGTGCGAATTTAATTCAAGATAAATCACTTTTCAAAATTCAAGATGATAAAAAAGATAACTTTGCGCTTCGCAAACGAATGTATGCAAGTATTTAAATATGTTTTGATTGTTATTTTTCTGTGTTCTTGTGATGACAAGAATACCAGGCTTCAGAAATTTCTTCTACAGGGCAACATTGCCACGAAGGAGCGAAACTTTGATCAGGCGGCTTACTACTACGGTGAGGCCGTTCGGTTAGAACCGTGTTATACGGATGCGTGGAACAATCTCGGAACAGTTTATTTTCTGCAAAAGAGATTTGAAGAGGCAAAAGTAAACTATGATAAAGCTATCAACTGTAAACCCGATGATACCAATGCGCTTCTTAATCGGGCAAATACAAGTTATGAATTGAAAGAGTATTTCAGCGCGCTCAAAGATCTTGATAAGTTTATCTCAATTAAACCTGACACATTCATCGCCTATTTTAATAAGGGGCTGACTTTGACTAAGATGAGAGATTTTAAAAATGCCTTGGTCTCGTTTGATAAGGCAGCGCAAATCGATCCTAAGAATATCGATGTAAAGGTCAATCACGCTATTGTCAATTATTACCTCAAGAATTTTGACGAGGCGAAGTCTGAATTGGATGCCGTAGCGAAGGTCAATGACAAAGAGCCTAATATCTACAATACATTGGCATTGCTTGAAACAGAGCGAGGAGCTTACAATGAAGCACTGAATTTTGTCAATGAAGCGATCCGGCTTGATCCCCAACAGGCATACTTTCTGAACAACCGCGGCTTTATTTACTTGTCAATGAAGGATTTAGTAAATGCAGAAAAAGACATTAATGAGAGTATCGGTCG
Organism: uncultured Ohtaekwangia sp.; assembly: GCA_964571345.1. Taxonomy (GTDB): domain Bacteria; phylum Bacteroidota; class Bacteroidia; order Cytophagales; family Cyclobacteriaceae; genus ELB16-189. The sequence goes on along the minus strand of CAZNCO010000018.1, from coordinate 11,479 downwards.
CGACCCCGAAAATGCATGGGCGTATCGCAACAAAGGAATATTGTATTTAATGAAAGAAGATTATCCGGCAGCGCTGCGACTGTTAAAGCAGTGCCTTGACACAGATCCTTTCGTGGATAAGGTTTATTTTTATTTGGGGATGGCCTATTTGAAAAACAATGATAAGAAAGCTGCCTGCTTGTCGTTCAGAAAATCAGAAGAAGTTGGAGACCGAATGGTTACAGCAGATATCGCGAAGCTATGCAAATGAAGTTAGACGCTGTCGTTAATTTTCTCTCTGATCGTTTAAAAAAGCCTTTACCCGGAGGTTCTGCACACGAGCCGCTACGTGCCACTCCAATAGGTTCATTGAAGCCAAAGTTTGAGCATATGTCTCCGCCAAAACCAGGGAGTGTACTCATTTTGCTTTATGAATATGAGGGGATGATAAAATTTCCGCTCACCAAGCGGCCCGATTACCTTGGAACGCACGGAGGCCAGGTAAGCTTGCCAGGGGGTAAAAAAGAAAAGGACGAGACTGCTTTTGAAACAGCTATTCGCGAAGGTGTTGAAGAAGTTGGAATCAATGCCGAGGAGGTAACAATACTAGGACGGTTAAGTGATTTTTTCGTGATACCCAGCAATTTTATGATTGTACCCGTGGTAGCCTACACTAATGTAGTTCCTCAATTTGTACCACAACAATCAGAGGTTGAAAGAATCTTAACCGGAAATCTTGATCAGTTAGTCCGTGAAGATGCAGTTCAACAAAAGGAAATTCTTGCTGCGAAAATTTACCCGATGCTTGCTCCACACTTTTTAATTGAAAATGAAGTAGTGTGGGGGGCTACTGCGATGATGTTGAATGAACTTAGAACAATTCTTCGAGAGAATTTTATTTAGCTCAATGCGTTCCTGATAGCTCAAGATTCTTGCTCATTTTGTCAAGATAATCCCACACCAGGCTACTCGCGCCAAGTATCGGAGCGGCCTGATTTTGCATGGCAGAAGGAAGTACTTTAATTTTTCCGCGGAAGAGAGGCATTAGGTTGGCTTCCATATGTTTGATGGTTGGCTTGAAAATCAAATCACCCGCTTGTGCCAGACCACCAAATAAGAAGATCGCTTCAGGGTCTGTGTGAACAACAGTTTCGGCTAGTTTCATTCCCAGTATCCTGCCGGTGTATTCAAATGCTTCTTCTGCAACAATATCCCCGCGTAGTGCAGCCTCAGTGATCATTTTGGTATTCAGGTCATCAAAGCTAATGCCGCGCAATTCACTTGCTTCCAGATGATCAGCTAGTAACTTGTAAACTGTTCGCTTAATTCCGGTGGCAGACACGTAAGTTTCAAGACATCCTCGCTTGCCACAATTGCAATATCTTCCTGCTGGATTCACCGATGTGTGCCCTACTTCTCCTGCTATGCCATGATGACCGTTTAATAAATAACCACCGCACACAAAACCACTTCCCAATCCAGTGCCCAACGTGATTACTACAAAGTCTTTCATGTTCTTTGCATTGCCATAAATCATTTCACCAACAGCGGCAGCATTTGCATCGTTCGTGAGCACACAGGGTATGCCTAACTCATCTTTAAACATTTTTGCAAGCGGCAGCACACCTTTCCAACGAAGGTTAGTTGCTCGCTCAATGTTACCAGTGTAATAGTTCCCGTTGGCTGCTCCTACACCAATGCCGACAACCTTCGTGTCCGAAGGAAGTGTTTCCATTCCTTCACGTACGGCAGCGGCCATCCCTTCAAAGTAATCCTGAAACTCCATGTACTTTGTTGTGGAAATATTACCTTGGTGCAATACATTCCCTTCACGGTCAACAATACCATACTTTGTGTTCGTACCCCCTATGTCAATGCCAATAGTCAGTTCCCTCATCGTCTTGTTATTTAAATGGAAAGGATTTTTGCTATGCGAAGTAATTCATTGTCTATCTCGTGCTGATGACTCATGATGGTATTGAAGCTATTATAGACAATTTGATTGTTTCGAATACCCACCATCACATCGTTTTGGCCGTTGATTAGGCCCTCTACGGCTGCAACACCCATCTTACTGGCAAGAACGCGATCAAAGTAGGTTGGGTTCCCCCCGCGTTGCAGGTGGCCAAGAATCGTCACTTTGATATCAAAGTAATTATTACGTTCAGAGAATTTTTTTGAAAGCTCCATGGCCGTGCCGATTTTAGATCCTTCAGCTACTACCACCAAGCTGGATTTTTTATTTGTTTTTCCACCTTCGTCAAGTTTCTCAAAAAGCTCTTCAATCGTCATTGTGTCTTCAGGAATAATACTTGCTACCGCTCCACCTGCAATGCCGCTATTGATTGCTATGTAACCTGAATTCCGTCCCATTACTTCAATGAAGAACAAACGGTTATGCGAAATTGCAGTGTCACGAATTTTATCGATGGCTTCTACTGCGGTATTGGTGGCAGTGTCGTATCCTATGGTATAATCTGTACCGGCCAAATCATTATCAATTGTTCCTGGGATGCAGATTGAAGGAACTCCGTACTCTTCAAAGAAAATGTGAAGACCTGTGAAAGTGCCATCGCCACCGATGGCAACGAGCGAATCGATTCCATTTTTCTTGAGATTCTCGTACGCCTTCTTTCTTCCTTCCTTCGTACGAAATTCTGTGCTGCGAGCTGACTTGAGAATTGTGCCGCCACGTTGAATGATATTTCCGACAGAGCGAGCGCCAAGCTTTACAATGTCACCGGCTATCATTCCTTCGTAGCCTTGCGTGATGCCATACACCTCGCGTTTGTAATAGATGGAAGTACGTACCACTGCGCGGATGGCAGCATTCATTCCTGGTGCGTCTCCGCCTGAAGTAAACACACCGATTTTCGAAATCTTATTCTCCATTTTTTGAAAAGGGTCGCCAAAAATAAAAGTTCAAAACCACTACGCAATACAATATGTGGTTTATTATCGCAATGTTATTTCTTCAATCGTTTGAAATAATTAATCAGTCCGTTGGTAGACGAATCATGAGAGGATATTTCTGCTTCAGAGGTCAGTTCAGGTAGAATTTTCTTCGCTAAAACTTTCCCTAACTCTACGCCCCATTGATCGAAGCTGAAGATGTTCCAGATTGCACCTTGTACAAAAATTTTATGCTCGTACATCGCGATAAGCGAACCTAACGTTCGTGGTGTTAATTTTTTGAAAAGAATAGAATTTGTCGGCTTGTTTCCATTGAACACTCTGAAGGGAGCCTGGAATTCAATCTCTTCATCAGTTAAGCCAGCCTTGGTCAATTCATCAACCACTTCATCAAATGTTTTTCCTGCCATCAATGCTTCTGTTTGAGCAAAGAAGTTTGATAGTAATTTTGGATGATGATCCGAAAGAGGATTATGACTGATGGCCGGAGCAATGAAGTCACAAGGAATTATTTTTGTTCCCTGATGAATGAGTTGATAGAAAGCATGCTGGCCATTTGTGCCAGGCTCTCCCCAAATCACAGGGCCGGTATGATATAAAACTGGTTGACCAGAGCGATCGACAGACTTTCCATTGCTCTCCATATTTCCTTGCTGAAAGTAAGCGGCAAATCGATGCAAGTATTGATCATATGGAAGGATGGCTTCGCTTGAGGCATCAAAAAAATTCACGTACCAAATTCCCAAGAGTGCCAGGATGACCGGAGCATTTTTTTCGAAAGGTTCTGACTTGAAGTGATTATCCATAGCGTGAGCACCTTCAAGTAACTGAACGAAATTGTCAAAACCGATTGTGCATGCAATAGATAAACCTATCGAACACCATAGCGAATAACGACCCCCAACCCAATCCCAAAATTCAAACATGTTTTCGGTGGCGATACCAAATTCTTTAACTGCTTTTGAATTGGTGGAAACAGCTACGAAATGCTTGGCAACATCACCTTTGTTGTTAGTCTTTTCAAGGAACCAAGCCTTTGCGGACTCTGCGTTAGTCATTGTTTCCTGCGTGGTGAATGTCTTGCTCGCAACGATAAAGAGTGTTGTTTCGGGATTCAGATTCTTAAGTGTCTCCGCCATGTGTGTTCCATCAACGTTTGAAACAAAATGCGGCTTGATGTTTTTGTGATAAGGCTTGAGTGCTTCGGTCACCATCAATGGTCCCAGATCAGAACCACCAATACCAATGTTTACAATATCAGTGATCACTTTTTGAGAGTAGCCTTTCCATTCACCATTAAGTAAACGATTTGAAAAGCTCTTCATTTGATCAAGTACTCTGTTTACATCTGGCATTACATCCATGCCATCCACCAAAATAGGATGATTAGCTCGGTTTCGTAGAGCGATGTGGAGTACGGATCTTTTTTCAGTCTGATTTATCTTTTCACCAGAGAACATGGATTGAATGGATTCTTTCAATTCTGTTTCCTCGGCCAGTCGGATCAGTTCTTTCAGGATTTCTTCTGTGATCAGGTTCTTTGAATAGTCCAATAACATGTCTTCAAATTGAAGACTGAATTTTTCAAAACGTTTTGGGTCTTCCTGAAACAAGTCGCGCATGTGAGAGGCTTGCATGTTCATGAAGTGCGCGGTGAGTCTGTTCCAGGCGTTGGTTTCGGTGGGGTTGATGGTTGGTAGCATTTTTATTTTGATTATAAATTAAAAATTAGTCTACATGCTCATGCACATGAGTATAGAAAGTTTGCGTGAAGATAGGGGAGTTAAAAAGGGAAGGCAAATTCAGCCGCCCACAACTTTTCGTAAGTTCTCAATCAGGCCATCCCAGAGATCTTGCAGTTCACCCATATCTGAAAAATCCGAGTAGTCCATCACTTTAAGGAAAGTGGTTTGAGTAAGTTCATTCACTTCCAATCGAAGTTCGAAATAGGAGGGATCTTTTTCGTCCTCCTTCGACTCTGGTAAATATTCGAAGCGGGCAAAATGATTGGTGCGGTGCGAAGCCAAGATAGCTTTGTGTTCTTCGTTATCCCAGGTGAAAGTGAATACTTTTTCAGGGCTTATCGTTACATCATCGGCAAACCATTCGGCTAACCCGCTGGCTGTTTGCACATAAGGGTAGAGCATCTTAATCGAGGCGTGAAACTCGTAATCTGCTGTGAATAGGTTTTTTGTTGTAGTAGTTGCCATTGCTCTTCGATTCGATTTTAATTTATGAGTAATTTTGATCAACAGCAAAAAAATATTGAATCGAATTATTTTTCTGCTCATCGTGCATAAAATATAAAAGTTTGTAAGTTTGCGCTCCTTTAATGGCGAGGTAGCTCAGTTGGTTAGAGCATCGGATTCATAACCCGAAGGTCGGCAGTTCAAATCTGCTCCTCGCTACTTAAATCTATTTTTTGTCCGATTCCATTCAGAATCGATTTTGTGGCCTCTTATTTGCGATTAACTTTGGCCTGTGATCAAAAAAATTGATAAACTCATTCTTTCTTCCTTCATCGGACCGTTTGTATTAACGTTTCTGGTAGTAGTGTTCATTTTGCTGCTCCGGCAAATGCTCATGTACTTTGATGATATTATTGGTAAAGGTTTGGACTATGGCACGCTCTTTACATTGCTATTTTATTTTGGTGTATCCATCACATCTTTCGCTCTGCCGCTCGCAGTTTTGTTATCAGCGCTAATTACGTATGGTAATTTAGGCGAGCATTTTGAAATCACTGCCGTGAAGAGTTTAGGTATCTCTCTTACGCGCAGTTTGATACCTATTTTTTGGTTTACCATGCTGATCACCTTTTTTGCTTTCCTGGCCAATAACTACATGGTTCCAAGGGCTTCGTTGGAGGCATATAGCCTGTTGTATGATATCAAACAAAAAAAGCCTGCTCTGGACGTGAGGGAGGGGTATTTTTACAATGGTATACCAGACATAAGCATTAAGGTTTCGAAAAAATTTCCGGATGGAATTACATTGAAGAATGTGATCATATATGACCATCGAGGAAAAAATGGTAACAAAGATGTAACCATGGCAGACTCCGGCAAGATGTATACAATACTAGACAATCAATACCTTAAACTAGAGCTATTTAGGGGGTACAAATATGAAGAAGGTGATAACAATCAGTCGATGGCTGGTGCCACCAATGCAGACGAGGCGTTTAATAAAACAAAATTTGACAAAACACAAATTGTATTAGACTTGGCTTCTTTTGGTTTTAATAGAACTGACAAAAAATGGTTTGCCAGCAATCGCATCATGCGAAATATGAGTGAGTTGGTCGTTGATATGGATTCGGTAAAGAGGCTCATTAATGATCAACGAATTGGGATGCATAATGCTCATTCTTCGTTGTTTACATTTCATTATAAAAGAGACACAATGATTCTTCCCGAGGATTTGAGAAGATACAAGAAAAAGAGAGATTCAATTGCGACTATTCGGGCTAAAAGTGATTCAGCGAAAATTAATCCTGCTCCCGTTCAACCGAGTTATAGTGGAGCATTTACGCCCACCGCAATGCTTATAAAGACGCCAAAAACAATAACTCCGAAAATGGAAAGGTTTTCAGATAGTATTTATTCAGTCGCACCAAATCTAAATATAATCACAACTGCAGTTAATAGGGTGAGGGCGGTAAAAAGTCAGATTCAAAACTTCAACTCAAATATCGATAATTATAGATATGAATATCGGGTTTTCGAAATTCAATGGCACAAGATCATGGCGAATTCAATTGCTTGTCTTGCTATGTTTCTAATTGGTGCTCCTCTGGGTGCAATTATCAAGAAAGGTGGGCTTGGATTTCCGGTACTTGCTTCGATCTTTTTTTTCATTGTGTTTTATGTTCTTAGCTTGATCGGGGAGAAGTGGGCAAGGCAAGAATCAGTTCCTATGTTGGTGGGGATGTGGGCCCCTAACTTAATTCTTTTCTTAATCGGGTTCTTTTTTCTGCGACAAGCTAGAGCCGATGCAAGATTGTTTGATGGTGATTTCTATAATGTTATGATCGACCGATTAAAGCAACGCTTGCCAAAATGGGTATCGACTAAAACCAAATCAGTTTAAATATTTGCGTTTTCGTTTGTTTTAGCTATTTTTGCGCCAATAATAAATAAGCGAAAAGAAAAATTTTAGAAGCAGATGTATCTAACAGCAGAAAAAAAACAAGATTTGTTCAGTAAGCACGGTTTTTCAAAGAAGAAGACAGATACCGGATCACCAGAATCGCAAATTGCCCTCTTTACAAACCGAATCAATCATTTGACTGGACATTTGAAAGAGAACAAGAAGGATTTCTCAACTCAGCAGGGGCTTTTGAAGCTTGTAGGCCAACGGAAGAAACTCCTGAATTACCTTCAGCGCACCAATATCACCAGATATAGGGCTGTTCTAGCAGACTTAGATCTTAGAAAATAATTTCAAACATAAGCTATTAGGGAACCGATTCAACTTGGTTCCCTTTTCGCTTTTAAACAAGGGTGTGTTGCCCTTTACACTCATTTATGAAACCCACAGTTATTGCAAAAAGTTGTAAGTTGCCCGATGGCAGGGAAATAACTATTGAGACTGGTAAACTTGCCCGTCAGGCAGATGGATCAGTTGTTTTGAAAATGGGCAATACGATGTTGCTCGCCACCGTGGTTGCTGCTGTTGAACACAAACCAGGAACCGACTTTCTTCCACTTTCTGTTGACTACCAGGAAAAATTCGCTGCTACAGGAAAAATCCCGGGCGGCTTCCTGAAGCGTGAAAGCAAACTTTCAGATTACGAAGTGTTGATCAGCCGCTTGATTGACCGAGCTATTCGCCCACTTTTCCCAGATGATTATCATGCGGAAACTCAAGTGGCGATTTCATTGATTTCGGGCGATCACAATGCATTGCCTGATTCATTAGCTGCATTTGCTGCTTCTGCTGCACTTTCTGTTTCTGATATACCTTTCCAGGGACCGATTTCAGAAGTCCGCGTTGTGCGTGTAGAAGGGCAGTATATAATCAATCCAACTTTGGAGCAGAAAGAGAAAGCAGATTTGGATTTTATTGTTGCTGCATCCATTGATAATATTTTGATGGTAGAAGGCGAAGCGAAAGAAATCAGCGAGGCCGATATGCTCGAAGCTTTGAAAGTTGCGCATGCAGCGATAAAAACACAATGCGAGCTTCAGATCGAATTGACTAAAGCGGTAAATAAAACAGAGAAGCGTAAGTACGAACATGAACTGAAAGATGAAACGCTTCGCGATGAGCTCCACAAGTTATTGTATGACAAAGTTTATGAAGTAGCAAAGAGACAGTTGACAAGCAAGCACGATCGCTCAGAGTTGTTCTCCAAGATCATTGACGATTATAAGGCTACTCTTCCTGAAGATACTACGCCCGAGCGCGTTGACCTTGTGAAGAAATATTACAAGGAAATTCAAAAGAAAGCGTGCCGCGATTTGGCAATCAATGAGAAGGTTAGATTGGACGGTCGGAAGCCAAATGAGATTCGCCCGATTTGGACTGAAGTAGATTACCTTCCGTCAGCACACGGCTCAGCGATTTTCACTCGTGGCGAAACTCAGTCATTGACGACTGCAACTCTTGGAACTAAGCTTGACGAGCAATTGATTGATGGTGCGATGTTCGATGGCACAAATAAATTCATTTTGCATTACAACTTCCCCGGATTTTCTACTGGGGAAGTAAAACCGAACCGCGGCCCCGGTCGAAGAGAAGTTGGCCACGGAAATTTGGCTATGCGCGCTTTAAAGCAAGTATTGCCCGACTTGACTGAATCACCCTATACTATTCGGCTAGTGTCTGATATTTTGGAATCGAATGGTTCTTCATCGATGGCAACAGTTTGCGCTGGTTCATTGGCATTGATGGATGCAGGTATTCAAATCAAAGCCCCTGTTTCCGGTATCGCGATGGGTATGCTTTCGGACAGTTCCACTAAGAAATATGTGATCCTTTCTGATATTCTTGGGGATGAAGACCACCTTGGCGATATGGACTTTAAAGTTACAGGTACAGAGGCTGGTATAACTGCTTGCCAAATGGATTTGAAAGTAGATGGCTTAACTTACGAAGTGCTTGCAGAAGCATTGAATCAAGCTAAAGAAGGCCGTGCTCACATTCTGAATGAGATGAAGAAGACATTGGCCCAGCCAAAAGCTGATTTCAAACCTCACGCTCCTCGCGCTGTCACCATTACCATCGACAAAGACTTAATTGGTGCTGTAATCGGACCTGGAGGAAAAGTAGTTCAGGACATTCAGAAAACAACCGGTGCAACGATTGTTATCGAAGAAGTTGGAAATAAGGGACTTGTGAACATTTTTGCAACTGATCAAACGATCATGGATGCAGCCGTGAAGCGTGTAAAAGCGATCGTGGCAGTACCGGAGGTAGGTGAGGTTTACAGTGGTATTGTGAAATCAATTATGCCATTTGGCGCGTTTGTTGAGTTTATGCCAGGTAAAGATGGATTGCTTCACATTTCTGAAATAAAATGGGAGCGTCTAGAGACTATGGATGGAGTATTGACAGTTGGTGAAGAAGTTAAAGTAAAACTTATCGAAATTGATAAAAAAACGGGTAAATTCAGGCTTTCAAGAAAGGTGCTGTTGCCAAAGCCGCCCAAGAAAGAAGAACCAGCGGCCGTCTAATTTGATTGGGCTTTTTTGGAACTAATTTTTGATTTTTACGTGTTTGAATAAATGATCCAAGTCAAATGAGACAGTTAAAAATAAGCAAACAGATTACGAACCGCGAAAGCCAGTCGCTTGATAAGTATCTTCAAGAAATTGGTAAAGTGGATCTGCTTACTCCTGACGAAGAGGTGGAGTTGGCTAAACGCATCAAAGAAGGCGACCAGATTGCGTTGGAGAAGTTGACAAAAGCCAATTTGCGCTTTGTAGTTTCTGTTGCTAAGCAATATCAAAACCAAGGATTGTCGTTAGGTGATTTGATAAACGAGGGTAATTTAGGCTTAATAAAGGCCGCACAACGTTTTGATGAAACTCGTGGTTTTAAATTCATTTCCTATGCAGTGTGGTGGATTCGACAATCAATTTTGCAAGCATTGGCTGAGCAATCGCGCATCGTGCGTCTCCCATTGAATCGTGTGGGTTCGTTGAATAAGATTTCGAAGACGTTTTCCGAATTGGAGCAAAAGTATGAGCGTGAGCCTTCGCCTGAGGAACTTGCAGAAGTTTTGGAGGTGACTACAGCTGAAGTTGTTGATACCATGAAAATTTCGGGTCGCCATGTTTCGATGGATGCCCCTTTCGTACAAGGAGAGGAGAATAGTTTGTTAGATGTTTTGGAAAATGATAGCGAGGAAACGCCAGATTCAGGTCTAATGACCGATTCTCTTCGTAGAGAGGTTCAGAGGGCTTTATCAACGCTTACCCAAAGGGAAGCTGACGTTATAACCCTTTATTTTGGATTGAATGGAGAGCACGCAATGACTCTTGAAGAGATTGGGGAGAAGTTCAGTCTTACAAGAGAGCGGGTACGACAGATTAAGGAAAAGGCAATTCGTAGACTTCGCCATACCAGCAGAAGCAAGGCGTTAAAGCCTTACTTAGGTTAAAAATGCTTATTTATTATTAAAAATATCATGTAAGGTCTCAATTTATTGAGACCTTTTTTTGTAATACTTATGTTGATATAGCTATGAAAGAAAAAGTAAAAGTATTGATTATAGGATCTGGTCCTGCAGGTTATACGGCTGCTATCTATGCAGCAAGGGCCGGACTGACTCCGGTTTTATACACAGGCGGCCAGCCAGGTGGTCAACTTACTACTACCAATGATGTGGAGAATTTTCCTGGATATCCGCAGGGTGTTAATGGTACTCAAATGATGCTTGATCTTCAGCAGCAAGCTGAGCGATTCGGAACAAAGATCAATTATGCATTAATTACTAGTGTGGACTTTTCTTCGTATCCGTTTAAGGTAGTAGCAGATGGATCAAAGGAAATTGAGGCTGAGTCAGTTATTGTTGCTACTGGCGCGAGTGCGAAATATCTCGGATTAGAGTCTGAGCAAAAATATGCAAACAACGGTGTTTCTGCTTGTGCTGTGTGCGATGGATATTTTTATCGTGGAAAAGAAGTCGCTGTTGTCGGTGCAGGAGACTCGGCTGCGGAAGAAGCAACGTATCTCTCAAAACTTTGCTCAAAAGTGCATTTGATAGTGAGGAGAAATGAGATGCGTGCGTCTAAAATTATGCAGCAGCGGGTTATAAATACTTCTAATATTCAGATTCATTGGAACACAGAGACAGAAGAAATTTTGGGTGATGAAAGAGGTGTGAACGGAGTGCGCGTTCGCGATAATGTTACTGGCGAAAAGCAAACAATATCCGTTCAGGGCTTTTTCCTTGCGATAGGTCATAAACCAAATACTGATATTTTCAAAGGACAATTAGATATGGATGAGGCTGGATACGTGATTGTGAAGCCTGGCACTACCCTTACAAATGTAGAGGGAGTTTTTGCCGTTGGTGATGTTGCTGATCGCACTTACCGCCAAGCTATCACCGCTGCTGGAACAGGCTGTATGGGAG
>CAZNCO010000017.1:0-17541 GCA_964571345.1 uncultured Ohtaekwangia sp. | reverse complement strand
CTCATTTACTTTCCGTCATGTTTATTATTTCTTTAAATCTTTTGGTGATTGTTTTAGGTTGGCTCTTAAGAAAACAAAATGATCTGTTAATTTTGGGGATTGTAGCTGTGGTGTGTCTCCTTATAAATTACATTTTGAGGATAGCCCAGCAAAGAACGACCAAGACGCATGGAATCAAAAGTAAAATCAATTGAAGCAGAGGTAAAGTCTGCATTGCTCACTACCCAAGAATCGCTCGAAAATTTTCGGTTAAAGTTCATTAGCAAGAAAGGTTTAATTCCTGCTCTTTTTGAGGATTTGAAAAAAGCCAGTGCTGAAGAAAAAAAGCAATTCGGCAAGTTGTTGAACGAGCTTAAAAATCAGGCTGAGGAAAAATTCAAGTCTGCGCAAGAGGAACTGGAAAATTCAGCAAGCTCGTCTTCTTCTGAAAAAATTGATTTAACCCTACCGGTAATCCCAAATAAATTAGGCAACCAGCATCCACTGAGCCTGACTCGCTATCGCATCATTGAGGTATTTGAAAAACTGGGCTTCAACCTGGCCGATGGCCCTGAGATCGAAGATGACTGGCATAATTTCACTGCTCTTAACTTCCCGCCCAATCACCCTGCTCGCGAAATGCAGGATACTTTCTTCATCGAAAAAAATCCAGACATTCTTTTGCGCACACACACATCTAACGTGCAAATACGCTTGATGAAGCAACAGAAGCCTCCGATCCGCTCCATCATGCCCGGTCGTGTGTATCGCAATGAAGCCATCTCTGCCAGAGCCCACTGCTTCTTTCACCAAGTGGAGGGATTGTATGTAGATAAAAATGTCGGCTTTGCAGATTTGAAGCAAACACTTTATCACTTTGCCCAAGAGATGTACGGAAAAGATATCAAAATCAGATATCGTCCTTCGTTCTTTCCATTCACTGAGCCAAGTGCTGAAATTGATATCTCCTGCCTGATCTGCAAAGGCAAGGGCTGCAACATTTGCAAACATAGCGGCTGGGTGGAGATTGCTGGATCTGGAATGGTACATCCAAATGTACTAAGCAATTGTGGCATTGATCCAGAAGAATACACCGGGTTTGCTTTCGGAATGGGCATTGAACGTGTAACACAATTACTTTTTCAGGTGAATGACCTTCGCCTGTATTCAGAAAATGATGTTCGTTTCTTAAAGCAATTTAAGACCGTCATTTAATGCCATTGATCGAGAAAGTTGGCGTGGTTGGTGCGGGTGCAATGGGCCAAGGAATTGCCCAAGTTTGTGCGCAAGCTGGTTTTCAGGTTTTACTTTTTGATGTCCAATCAAAAAAAGTTGACCAGGCAATTTTAGCGATTGAGAAAAATCTTGATTCTGCCATAGCAAAAGGAAAATTAACGAAAGACAAAAAGAACGCTACTCTTCAAAATTTAAGCTGTTGTGTTGAAATCAAAAACATGCAAGCAGATCTAATCATCGAAGCAGCAGTTGAAAAAATTGAAATCAAAAAAAATATTTTTGCCTCACTTGAGAAAGCAAACAAAGACAACGCAATTTTAGCAACCAATACATCTTCTCTTTCGATAACCAAGATTGGATCTGAACTTAAAAATCCGAATCGATTTTTAGGATTGCATTTCTTTAACCCTGCACACCTTATGCCGTTGGTGGAAGTTATTGCTGGGGAAAAAACAACTCCTGAATTAATTCCGGAAATGACTGCCTTTGTGAAAGCGGTCGGAAAAACTCCGGTGGTTGCAAAAGATTCCCCGGGTTTTATCGTTAACCGGGTAGCGCGGCACTTTTACCTTGAATCGTTGAAAGCCTTAGAGGAAACTGCAGCCGATGTCGGCACGATTGATGCATTGCTAAAGTCTGCAGGCTTTAAACTGGGGGCCTTCGAATTGATGGATATGATTGGCAACGATGTGAATTACGAAGTAAGTCGCTCACTCTACGAAGCTTTCAATCAAGAGCCTCGCTTTAAACCAAGCGTTATTCAAGAGAGGAAGGTAAAAAGCGGAGAACTTGGAAAGAAAACAGGAAAAGGGTTTTATGATTACACAAATTAGATTGATCGTTTTTACCAGTATCCTTTTGGCGGGTCTGAGTCTTTCATGCGCACAGGCACAAGTTGCCTTTCCGGAAATCATCATCAATCTAACCTATCCGCAGTATCAATCCTTAAAAATTGACCGAGGCTTTAAATACATTGAAGGTGGCATGCACGGAATTATTCTTTATCGTGCTGATGAAAATACCTATGTTGCTTTTGAACGCGCATGTCCACATCATCCTTATGATGAGAATGCAACCGTGGATGTAGATATGTCGGGCTTGTATATGATTGACAACGCCTGCAAATCAAATTTCAGTTTCCCCGATGGCTATCCAACGGCTGGACCTGCAAGGCGCGCAATGTGGATGTATCGCGTTACCATTGTAGGGAGCACTCTCACAATCAGTGACGAGATAATTAATTAAAAACTTCATCTTGCCCAGGGAGGAAATTCATAAATTGGGTTGTTAACGCCCGATTATGAAAAGCAAACTCTTCATTCTTCTCATATTTTCAGCCTGTACTAACCTAACCAAAAATTCTGAACCAATAGCCACCGGGCCGGTAGAAGTCTTCGAAACTTCCTCCGACCGTTCATCCTTATTAAAAAAATCATTTCTCGCATTCACAGCTAAAGCTGAAGGTACAGTCATAAGTGTTGACACCGCTATTCAATACCAAAGTATGGATGGGTTTGGATACGCATTAACAGGAGGAAGTGCTATGCTCCTCAATCAAAAGCTTGATGCTGTGCAGCGGGATTCCGTCTTGCATGAGCTTTTTCAGCCAGACAAAAATGGAATTGGCATTAGCTATTTACGTATCAGTGTAGGAGCATCTGATCTGGATGATCATGTTTTTAGTTATGATGATTTAGGAGCCGGGCAAACTGATCCTGAGTTAAAGAAGTTTTCAATCGCAGAGGATCAAAAAAATCTGATACCCATTCTCAAACAAATCAAAGCAATCAATCCCTCAATTAAAATCATGGCAAGCCCTTGGTCGGCACCTGCGTGGATGAAAGACAATCAACTTCCTAAAGGAGGTACACTTCTAAAGCAATATTATCCGACATATGCTGCCTATTTTGTGAAATATATACAGGCGATGATGGCTGATGGAATCTCAATTGATGCCCTTACGATTCAGAATGAGCCTGAAAATCCCAAAAACACCCCAAGCCTAGTGATGACTGCACTCGAGCAAAATGAGTTCATTCGCGATTATCTCGGTCCTGCTTTTCAAAAGAATAACATCACTACCAAAATTATTTTGTTCGACCACAATGCTGATCATCCGGAATACCCCATTTCAATTTTGGATGACTCCAAAACAAAAGCCTTTGTGGATGGCTCGGCCTTTCATCTCTACTTGGGTGAAGTAGAGGCATTATCGAAAGTGCACGATGCGCATCCCGACAAGAACCTCTACTTCACAGAACAATGGACATCTGGCAAAGGAGATTTTGGTGGAGACTTGCTATGGCATACAAAGAACCTGATTATCGGTGCTCCACGTAACTGGAGTAAAGTGGTGTTGGAGTGGAATCTCGCTGCCGATGAAAATTTTAATCCTCACACAAATGATGGCGGATGTGATCTATGCCAAGGCGCATTGACTATTTCTGGAAAGGTGACCCGAAATGTTTCCTATTATATTATCGCGCACGCGTCCAAGTTTGTTACATCAGGATCGATTCGCGTTGCCTCAAACATTGTTGACAATCTTCACAATGTTGCATTCCTCAGACCGGATGGGAAGAAGGTTCTGATTGTTATGAATGAAAGCAACTCGCCTAAAACCTTCACGATTCAACAAGGAAATAAATTGATCAAAGCTGAGTTGAAAGCCAAGGCGGTGGCCACTATTGTTTGGTAACAGTAAATAAGAAAATACGAAGATCTGCACGAAAGAACTGAGTTGAATTCATCTTAACGAATTCAACTCATTAATCTTCTATCTGCTTAGATAGAGATTTCTTTCCGCATAAATATTTAAGAAATAATCGTCCATCAAATCATCGATAAAGTAGATCGCCTCTCCGGTTGATTTCATTTCAGGGCCGAGCTCCTTTTTCACTTCAGGGAACTTGCTAAACGAGAACACCGGCACCTTGATAGCGTACCCGTGCTTCTTGGGATTGAAAGTGAAGTCTTTCAATTTTTTCTCGCCCAGCATTACCTTGGTAGCATAGTTTACATAAGGCTCATCGTATGCCTTACAAATAAATGGCACTGTGCGTGATGCGCGCGGGTTCGCTTCAATGATGTAAACTTTGTCGTTCTTAATGGCAAACTGAATGTTGATCAACCCTACCGTCTTCAATGCAACGGCAATACGCTTGGTGTAACTCTCAATTTGCTTGATCACAAAGTCACCGAGGTTATATGGAGGCAACACTGCATAACTGTCACCCGAGTGAATACCAGCAGGCTCAATATGCTGCATAATGCCTATGATGTAAACATCCTCGCCATCGCAGATTGCGTCAGCTTCGGCTTCAATCGCTCCATCCAGAAAATGATCAAGCAACACTTTGTTCTCAGGTAAGTGTTTCCAGATGTCAATGATATGATCTTCCAGTTCTTTTTCATTGATCACAATCTTCATGCTCTGGCCACCCAATACATAAGAGGGGCGCACCAACAAAGGGAAGCCTATGGTTTTAGAAACTTCAATCGCTTCCTCTGCATCTGTTGCAACACCAAATTCTGGGTAAGGAATGTTCAATTCTTTTAACAGGGAAGAAAAGCTTCCACGGTCTTCGGCAAGATCAAGCGCTTCAAAGGAAGTACCCAAAATCTTCACGTCATATTTTTCAAGTTTCTCAGCAAGCTTCAACGCTGTTTGTCCACCGAGCTGAACAATTACTCCTTCTGGTTTTTCGTGCTGAATAATATCCCAAAGATGTTCCCAGAAAACTGGTTCGAAATAAAGTTTATCAGCAATGTCAAAATCAGTTGAAACTGTTTCCGGATTGCAATTGATCATGATGGTTTCGTAACCGCACTCTTTTGCGGCAAGCACACCGTGCACACATGAATAGTCAAACTCAATTCCCTGTCCAATGCGATTCGGCCCTGAGCCCAACACAATTACTTTTTTCTTATTCGAAACAATTGACTCGTTCTCCTCATCAAAAGTTGAGTAGTAATAAGGAGTTTTTGCCTCAAATTCGGCCGCACAGGTATCTACGAGTTTAAACACACGGTTGATTCCCATCTCTCTGCGCTTTTTGTGCACTTCGCTTTCCAGGCAACCCATAATGTGAGCAAGCTGACGATCGGCATAGCCTTTTTCTTTTGCTTTGCGCATCAACTCTTTTGGAATGGAATCGAGTTCATACTTGCCAATCTCTTTTTCCATTTCGATTAATTCCCAGATCTGCTCCAAAAACCATTTGTCTATTCGTGTAAGCTTTTGAATGGTTTTCATCGGGATACCGATTTTCATCGCATCATAAATGTGGAATAGCCTGTTCCAACTTGGATGCTCTAGGCTATACAGTAACTCAGCGTGCTTGGTAAGTTCTTTGCCATCCGCACCTAATCCATTTCTTCTGATCTCTAAACTCTGACAAGCCTTTTGTAATGCTTCCTGAAAATTTCTTCCGATACCCATTGCCTCGCCTACAGATTTCATTTGTAATCCGAGTCTGCGATCGGCACCCTGAAACTTATCGAAATTCCAACGAGGTATTTTTACGATCACATAATCTAACGCAGGTTCAAAATAGGCTGTCGTTGTGCCTGTGATAGCATTTTTCAGTTCATCCAATCGATATCCGATAGCAAGCTTGGCAGCAATTTTTGCAATTGGATAACCTGTTGCTTTAGATGCAAGCGCTGATGAACGCGATACACGCGGGTTAATTTCGATGCCGATGATGTCGTCATTCTCTGGGTTCACCGAAAATTGAACGTTGCAACCACCAGCAAATTTTCCGATACCGTTCATCATCTTAATAGCCAGGTCGCGCATTTTCTGATAGACCGTGTCTGGCAAAGTCATCGCGGGAGCAACTGTAATTGAATCTCCTGTGTGAACACCCATAGGATCAAAGTTCTCAATGGAGCAGATGATGATTACGTTGCCAGCACTGTCGCGCAACAATTCCAACTCATATTCTTTCCATCCCATGATGCTTTGCTCTACCAATACCTCGTGAATAGGTGAAGCGTGTAATCCACGATTGAGGGCTGCATCAAAATCTTCTGGTTTATCTACGAAGCCTCCACCTGTTCCGCCCAAAGTGTAAGACGGACGAATCACCAAAGGGAATCCGATTTCCTGAGCAATTTCCTTTCCTTCCAAAAACGAAGTAGCCGTAGCACCTTTACACACACCGACACCGAGCTCGTGCATTTTCAAACGGAATTTCTCGCGATCTTCAGTCGTTTCAATGGCATTAATATCAACGCCAATGATTTTTACGCCATAATGTTCCCAAATCCCAGCTTTGTCACATTCGATGCAAAGGTTAAGAGCAGTTTGCCCCCCCATAGTTGGAAGCACAGCGTCCACATGGTGTTTCTCTAAAATTTCTTTGATGTATTTTTTCTCCAATGGCTTGAGATACACGTGATCAGCCGTCACCTTGTTAGTCATGATAGTGGCCGGATTGGAATTGATCAGGATAACTTCAATACCTTCTTCCCGAAGTGAGCGGGAGGCTTGTGAGCCGGCATAATCAAATTCGCAAGCTTGGCCAATGATAATGGGGCCGCTGCCGATAATCAGGATGGAACGGATGCTTCTGTCGCGTGGCATAGTGTAGTGGTATGAGTAAAATCCCGCAAAAATAATTCAGTATTCACATCAATTTCAGGATTTCCATTTTAAATTTTAAAAATAATTTAGCCGCTTAAAAATCATTTCGATTTTGTCAGGCTGCGCCAGTGGCAGCAATCGAGTGAAAAGAAAATCAAAAAGGCTTTTCGCTTAGGCCAAACGAACTTAAGTGGCGCTTCCTCGAGGGCTAAGAATCATCTAAATCTTTATTTGCAACAACGTCATCCTTCAGAAACTGGCTTCGGAATTTCCTCCACAAGGTTGTATGGAGCAGATTTTACGCCTTCTCTCACAATAAATTTCCTCAATAGGTTTTCGAGTGGCAACACCATCAAGGCAATGGCTACTTGCATGAAGAAGTCAAGCACAGGAGTAGCCTTGAGGGTGATAAAAGAGGCCACAATGGTTTGAACCAATTGTATGAGCATAATTACTGTAAGGAGTGAAAGCACTTGACTTACCAACCGATATTTAGGATTCCCATCGCTAAGGCGAATGGATAAGAAAACGAGCGTTCCAAAAAAGACCATCTCTAGCAAATAAAACCACCAACGCTTCCAGTAAGGCGGCTCAACTTCCAACTCAATTTGCTCTACCTTAGAAACTTTACCCATCAGATCACGCGTTTGAATTTCTAGCTTATAATTGCCGGCAGGCAGAAAAGAGAAGTTTACAATGTTATTGTCCGAAGACCAGGAAGTCCAGTTCTTGCTGAGGCCTTTAATGAGGTAGCGATATTCAATAGCGTGCATACCTAAATAATCGGGCTGTACGAATTCAAATTGCACTGTATTTTCTAATTGACTGATACGAACAGTGCGTGCGGGAGGAAATTTGTTTTGCCGCCCTCGCACCTCCTTCAGGAATAATGGGTAGCTAACATTTCCCGTTGTAGCCGTCTTTGGAGAAAATTTATACAGTTCATTATTAGCAGTAATAATCCAAAGTTCATCGCTCTTATCTGCAGGAGCTATATACCTAAGATTTTGAAACAAGCTGAGCCACTCAAGTTTCAAAGCGGCTTGCATGCGTGGATCTACTGTGCGCCACCGGTGACCATCGTGAAACCAGAAGTAGCCTGCAGACGCAAAATATTTTTTTGGACCAGGGAAAGAATCATATTTCTCAAAGGCGTTTTTTTGAACGTTAAACCTGTTAAAATTTCCATCCGCGGCCACATACACTTCATTGCCATAAGCAAGACCTACACTTTCTTCAATGGTTGGGTTTACAAAAGGAATTTCTTCCACAGATGAAATTGCTCCATCCACAGTCTCGACTTTAGTAATTACTGTTCTGCCACAAAGCCAAATATTTTGAAGTTTATCTTCAAAAATGTAATTCACATATGCCGTGAGCGTATCCAACAAGTGTGTTTCATTTAGGACTTGCCCCAGCGAAAAGGTTTTTATTTCATCATCCACCGTGCTCACCAAAAGTTGACCTAGTGATGGAGACATAAATAAATTTCGGATGGGTGAGTTCCACAAAAGTTTTGCCTTCGCATCTTTTATCGATGCAATCCCAAACGTACCTGCAGCAAGTAATTGACCATTTGACTCAATCATCTGAATCACCTTGCTTTCAATCCCTTCTACCTTTTTGAATCCAAAACTGTTCAGCTTAACGACCTTTGTTTTGGCCTTCTGATCACTTGACCCTTGACTCGAAATCTGATTGGCTCTTTTTTTTCGAAGAAAAGAAAAAAGACCTGCTCCGCCAGGTTTTGAAATTTGTGCACCTTTCTCATCAACATTTTGCGTAATTATTTGCTCAACTTCACGCGGCATCAGTGCATAAAGACCTAGCGTTGTTCCTACATAAGTTACTCCTTGAAAGTTTTTAACACACAACAAATTTCCGGCTAGCCCTGCGTAGTGACTGAAAGAGCGGAATGGAAGAAAAGGCGCGATTCGCGTAAAGCCAAATGCATGCGCCACCCAAAGGCCCTGGTGACCATCGGCAAGCATTGCGTAAATTTCATTATCTGGAAGCCCGGTATAAAAATTTGTAGTCTCAAGCGTGGCACCGGTGGTGGCATCTATGAAGTAAACTCCGTTTCGTAACGTGCCAATGGCAATCGTAGACTCATTCATCCAGGCAACGCTGGTAGGAACATGTTGTTGAATATTGAGATAGTCTTTCAATACAATTTCTTTGAAGTCGTTTTGTTGCTTAACATAAAGCCGACTGCCTGTAGTAATGATGGCTGTTTTATCTCTCAATGAAGCTGCCAGCTGCACCGACTCACCAATTGGTATTGGCAGTGTGGATAAAACCACTTTGCTATCTTCGATTTTATAAAATGCCGATGACGACCTTGCATATACCTCATTTGCAATGAGAAACAATCCATTCCACTCCGTCTGCTGATCCGTTACCGGAATGGTCTTCTCAATCTTTTCCGTTTCGATAGAGTATTGAAAAATTGTTTGATGGTTACAGAAAAAGATTTTGTCCTTCAGAGCAACTCCGGAAAGAATTTGATCCGCATGCACCGTTTCTTGTGGTAGGGATTGAAAAATCCGCACGTTTTCCGGACCGAGTGTAATTTTCCCAAAACTTTTGAAGCCCCCAGCAAATACCTTGTCTCCATTTGAAACTACGGTAAATGTTGGGCCAGGGGTGGAAGCCAATCCCCAATTTCTTCCATCAAACTCTAACACCCCATTGTTATTAGCAAAGTAGATAACACCTTTGTCATCTTGAGCAATCGAAAAAGTTACATTACCCGCCCATTCTTCGCTTGGCGTATAATGCGACAAAAAATAGTTTCCTTCTTGCGCCCTTGAAGAAATTACAGCCAGCAATAGAACAAGGGTACATAACCTGTACATATTTAAAATATCGTCAAATCTAATGCAGTTTCCTTCTTTATAAAAACATAATGTTTTGTTGGAAATGATTTTTACATTGCTTTATTGGAAAAAACTACCGTCTATGACCAGATTTCTTAAAATATTTTTTCTCTCCGTGTTAGTGAATGTTGCCTTCGGTCAAAACAAAAAAGGCAATGCAAACAAAGATTATGTCATTCAATCTATTAACAAACATCAACCAGAATTAATCGGGGTAAGTGATAAGATCTGGGCTTATGCCGAGACGGCTTTGAAAGAATACAAGTCGTCCAAAGAACTTGCCGACTATGCTGAAGCGCAAGGCTTCACGGTAAAACGAGGTGTGTCACAAATGCCAACCGCTTTTATTGCTGAATATGGTTCGGGCAAACCGATTATCGGTATCATGGGGGAATATGATGCCCTTCCGTGAATCTCACAAAAGGCACAACCAACAAAAGAAGCGCTGAATGTTGGCGAGCCAGGTCATGGTTGTGGTCACAATCTTTTTGGTGCAGGTAGTTTAGGTGCTGCAATTGCGGTAAAGGAACTCATCCAACAAGGAAAACTAAAAGGTACTATTCGTTTTTACGGAACACCGGCTGAAGAATCGGTAGGAGGAAAAATATATATGGCACGCGATGGTTTATTTGACGATCTCGATGTTTGCTTTGACTGGCATCCTGACACAGAAATAAACGCAAAAACTCAAAGTAGCCAGGCGATGGTTGATTTTATCGTTGAGTTCAAAGGCAAAGCCGCCCATGCAGCAGCTGATCCTTGGAATGGGAGAAGTGCAGTCGATGGACTTGAAGCATTTACGCATGGTGTAAATCTGTTGCGCGAACACGTAAAGCCGAGTGTGCGCATGCACTATGCAATCGTAGCTGGTGGACAAGTTCCCAATGTTGTTCCTGAATATGCGAAAGTGTGGATGTGGGTACGCGATTCAAAGCGTGCAGTTGTTGATGAAGTGTTTGAACGAGTAAAAGAAATCGCTAAAGGTGCCGGAATGATTGCTGGTGTTGAATCTAGAGTCACCGTTCAAACAGGCGACTGGGAACAGCTTGTGAATCGAACGGGTGCGGCCGCGCTTCAAAAAAATTTGGAGATGCTTGGTCCAATCACTTACACGGCAGATGAAATTGTTTTCGCAAAAAAAATTCAGTCTGAGCAGGGGGGCGAGCAAACCGGTTTAAATGGAAACATTCGCCCCATCAAAGAAACAGCCGAACATCCCGATGGCGGTTCGACCGATGTGGGAGATATTAGTTGGATAGTTCCTGAAATTTCTTTGGAGACCACAACCGCTCCAAAAAATACGGCATGGCATGGATGGAGTGTAGTCGCTTGTGGAGGTATGAGCATTGGTCACAAAGGAATGTTGTTCTCAGCAAAGGCATTGGCCATGACGATGGTAGATCTTTTTGAAAATCCGCAACTGATCAAAGATGTGTGTGCTGAATTCAATCAACGGAAGGGCAACACGATTTATAAATCATATACACCAGATGGTCCACCACCAATTCCAACGCAGAAATAAATCAGCTTTTGCCGGTCATCAAAAAGCGCGGGAGTAGTCTTGCGCTTTTTGTATTTTGAGAAATAGATTCCTGATTATGAAAAAGATCTTATTCCCTTTACTTGCACTGATTCCCTTTTCGATTCACTCACAACATGTTCCGACTTTTGAAGAAGTCATTTCCTTACGAAGTGTCGGGGGTGTGCAAATATCTCCAGATGGAAAGACAGTGGCGTTCACTGTGACAACGACCGATTGGAACGACAACCGCTATGACACTGAGATTTGGCTTGCACGTGAAAATGAAAAACCATTTCAACTCACCAACAATCCGAAAAACAATAGCAATGGACCACTTTTTTCACCTGATGGAAAATGGATTTCTTTTTTATCGGATCGCGGAAACAAAACGCAGATCTACGTGATGCGCGTAGATGGCGGGGAGCCTAGAGCTATGACACAAGAGGACGAGGGAATTTCTTTTTACGACTGGCATCCCGATGGTAAGCGATTCATTTTTGTGAAATCTGAAAAGGAGGACAAGAACAGGAAAGATCGCGAAAAGCGTTATGGTGGCTTTGAAGCCGATGACAAGGAGTTTACGCTATCACATATTTGGCAAATTGATTTTAATCCTGAACTTCCTGACCCTTCTGAACTTCCATGTTATGAAACAAGTGATTCACTGAAAGCAAAAGCAGGTTGCATTCAGTTGCCGAAAGCACAGCGCATTAGTGAAGGGAAATTTACGGTAACGGGATTTTTTGTTTCTCCAGACGGAAGCAAGATTGCTTTCACACATCAGCCAGATCCGCTCATTAATTCTTTTATCAAGTCTGATATTTCGTTGATCGATTTATCTTCAAAGAAGGTAACTTCTCTCGTTACCAATCCAAGTTCGGATTCATTTGAAGATTGGTCGCCTGACTCAAAGGAGATTTTGTTTACATCAAATCTCAACGATACAACTTCTAATTTCTATACGAACTCGAAGTTATACGCGATGAACATTGAAACAAAAGCTACACGACAGCTTGCAAAAAATCTTGATGAAGATTTGGGAGGATTCATCTGGAGGCCGCACGCGATCTACAGCGCAATTTGGAATAAAACAAATAGACCGATCTATAAAGTAGATCCTGCAACAGGCGATCATTCTGTGTTCAAAAATTCTCCTGATCAGATTTTTGGTTTATCTTTTTCAAAGGACGGAAAAACATTTGCCTTAACGGGTCGAAATGGAAATCAGTTGACAGAGGTCTTTCTTTCAAAAGCAGACGGAACAACAACGCAACTCTCCGACTTTACCGGACAAATTAAGAACTGGAAGGTAACACAGAGCGAAGTGGTAAGTTGGAAAAGCAAAGATGGAGCAACCATCGAAGGCGTGCTTCACAAGCCAATGAATTATGATCCCTCAAAAAAATATCCACTGCTGGTTGTGATTCATGGCGGCCCCACAGGCATTGACACGCCCAATCCGGTACCTTCATACGTATATCCAATCACACAATGGGTTGATAAAGGGTGCTTGGTGCTACGACCTAACTACCGCGGCTCGGCAGGATATGGTGAAGCGTTTCGTTCGCTCAATGTGAAAAATCTTGGTGTAGGCGATATGTGGGATGTGATGAGTGGTGTGGATTATCTCGCCAGCAAAGGAATGATCGACAAAACGAAAATGGGATGCATGGGCTGGAGCCAGGGAGGATACATTTCTGCGTTCCTCACTACGAACACGAGTGAATTCAAAGCGATCTCTGTTGGAGCCGGCATCAGCAACTGGATGACGTACTATGTAAACACCGACATTCATCCTTTCACGCGACAATATCTGAAAGCAACTCCATGGAGTGACGAGTTGATTTACAAAAAAACCTCTCCGATGACCAACATCAACAAGGCAAAAACGCCCACGCTCATTCAACATGGCGAATTTGACAGGCGCGTGCCTATCGCAAATGCGTACGAGTTGCTTCAAGGTCTTCGCGATAAGAAAGTTCCTGCGGAGCTGATTGTGTACAAAGGATTTGGTCATGGTATCACCAAACCAAAAGAGCGACTTGCAGCGACCTGGCACAACTGGCAGTGGTTCAATAATTACGTGTGGAGCGAGAAAGTGGAATTGCCAATGGGCGAGAAAAGTAATGCGAAATCAAAATAAACTGTTACTATTTTTGAATATGAAATTAATCAAATCTTTCCTTCTGGTTTTCGTAGTTGTAGCAAGTTATGCGCAAATTAAGAAACCAATCGTTGCTTCTGATCTGATGAAGATCGCTACCACGAGCTGGCTACAAATATCTCCGGATGGAACGAAAGCCATTACAGTGGTAAATCGAAAGGCAGTAAAGAACGAAAACGAATATTACTACACACGTCACCTGTATTTGCTTGACCTTACCGGAAAAGATCAACCGCTACAATTAACATTCGGAGATAAGAATGACGGCCAACCTCAGTGGAGTCCGGACGGAAAGCGGATTGCGTTTGTGAGAGCGGATGGCGAGAAGTCGCAGATATGGTTATTGCCATTGAATGGCGGTGAAGCACATTCAATTACTAAAGCTGAATATGGCGCAGGCAATCCGCGCTGGTCGCCCGATGGAAAAAAGATTATGTATTCATCTTCAATTCCTTTTTATGCGATTGATGGAAAAGTGACATGGAATTATGAACGTCCTGGTCGCGCGCAAGGTGATGAGCCGAACTTCAAAAACATGAAAGCCGATGAGAAAAAGAAAGTGACCAACTCGCCTGATGGCAACTTGCAAGAGGTTCGTGCCTGGCTCGCAAAGAATGCAAGTGAAAGCAATCCTCGTGTATTGAATCGACAAAACATTCAAGGTGAATTGAACCTGCAACCTGACGAAAACTTCAATCACCTTTTTGTGATCGCTGCAAGCGGAGAGGAGAAAGCAATCCAAATCACGAGTGGTTTTCAAAACTTCAACAATGCGGAGTGGTCGCCTGACGGAAAGAAAATTATTTGTGACTCAAAAGTATTCACTGTTCATCCCGATAAGGAACGTGACTCTGATCTGTGGATCATTGATGTGGATTCAAAGCAAGCAAAGTTATTGCTACATTGGGATGGTTATACGGTCGCCAATGCACAGTTCTCACCTGACGGACTTTCTATTTCCTTTTTTGCTAATACAACTAATGGAAGATTTTATTCGCAATCTATCATTGCAACGGCAACTATGAACGGAGAGAAAACAATGTTGTTGACTTCTGAACTTGATCGCGATGCAGGTCAGGCAATCTGGTCTGGCGATTCTAAGACTATTTACTTTGTTGCACAAATGGATGGAGATATTCCCCTCTTCAGCGTTCCTGCCAAAGGTGGAGCCGTCACAAAAGTCATTGGTAATGACAATGGCGTCAATGACTTTGATGTGAGAGGAGATAAGGTTGTTTATGCATTAACCGAAACAAAAAATCCATGGGAAGTTTATTCCTATTCTTTCAAAGAAAAAACGAGCAAGCAACTCACTAAACTAAACGAAGGTTGGTTGAGCGAACGCCAAATCAGTTATTCCAAGGAGTATTGGTTGGATCGACCTGACGGAACCAAAGTTCAGTATTGGGTAATGGAACCGATTGGGAAAAAGGAAGGAATAAAGTATCCAACGATATTAAATATCCATGGTGGTCCATCTGCCATGTGGGGACCTGGAATTTTTTCGATGTGGCATGAATACCAATTGGAAAATAGTTGGGGCTATGGAGTTGTGTATTCAAACCCGCGCGGCAGTGGAGGCTATGGCGATAAATTCAAACGCGCGAACTTCAAAGATTGGGGCACAAGCCCGGCAGGAGATATTCTTGCTTCGCTTGATGAAGCAATGAAAAACCACAGTTGGATTGATAAAGATCAGTTGTTTGTAGAGGGCGGAAGCTATGCAGGCTATATGGTAGCATGGATTGTTGGCCATGACAACCGTTTTAAAGCGGCTAATGCGCAGCGCGGTGTTTATGATCTCACTACTTTTATGGGAGAAGGAAACGCCTGGCGACTGGTTCCCGATCATTTCGGTGGTTATCCATGGGAGAAAGAAACCAAACAACTTTTGGATTTCAATTCACCACTCACTTATGTGAGTAACATCAACACACCGTTGCTCATTATTCATGGCGACCAGGATTTGCGCACCGGTGTAATTCAATCTGAAACACTTTATAAGAGCCTGAAGATTTTGAACAAGCCAGTGGAATACATTCGTTATCCAAAAGAGGGACATGAACTCACACGCAGCGGCAATCCTGGAAGGATGATGGATCACATGCTGCGAGTGATTGAGTTTTTTGAACGGTATGCGAAGCATCCTTAAAAGAAGATAACGACAGCTTCCTTTTGATTACTTAGTTGGGGTGAAATCAACAACAAAAACTTCTTCCACAACCGGAAGTCTTGTTAAAAGTTCACCAAATTTTTTATGATCCGGATGCGGTAGATAAGCATCGCGAGAAGCCGCATCTTTAAAAGTAAGCAAATAGACATGCGTAAAACCTTTGTTTAGTTTTTCAGGACTGTTATTCACGCCTGCTTCAAAAGAAACAATTCCAGGAATTTTATTTTTCAAATCGCGAAAAGCTTTGGTCACCTCTTCGATCTGGGCTGAAGTAGCTGTTGACTTGTATTTAAAAATGACGATGTGCTTCACTTCCGTTGACTCTTTCATAGCGAATGAGGCGAGTGCTAACACAGACAAGAAAATAATAGCGGAGCAAATTTTTGTTTTCATTTTTTAAAATAATTGAAGTTGGAACGATTCAGTTTGGTTTTGTAATGCTTTCCTTTTTGCATCCGCACGAATGTGGTACAACGCAGTTTCTTTGTAACGTGGAGCTACAATAATTTTAACTCCGCCTGAAACTGATTCAAAAATATTCCTTACCAGTCGCGGAGAATTATTGTGTTGAGAAAGATGCGACAAAAACAAATGTGTCATAAACTCCGGCCGGTGATCAAGAAATAATTTCAACGCCTGATCGTTCGACAAGTGCCCCACATCACTGCGAATTCTTTCTTTAAGCATCCAGGGATAAGTACCGTTGCGCAGCATTTCTTCATCGTAATTCGATTCAAGGAAAACGGCATGGCATTGTTTGAAATAATTTACAACCGCGGGCGATGCCGTGCCTATGTCGGTGAACACACCTACTTTCACGGATTCATTTTGAACGATTACCGAATACGGATCAACTGCGTCATGAGGTTTTGAGAAAGGAATGATTGCAAGATCACCACATTGGATGGGCTCGTTTTCTCGGAAGTGATAAAGAAGTTCTGTCGGAATTTTTGGATTGAAAGCCGCGCGGGTCTTGGCGGAAATATAAATTGGAATACGATAACGTTTTGAAATAGTCTTCAATCCAAAAATATGATCCGAGTGCTCGTGGGTGATAAAAATCGCTTTCACTTTTTTCATGGAAAGCCCGAGCCGCTTCATTCGAATCTCAGTTTCCTTACACGAGATACCGCAATCAATCAACGCAGCGGACTCCATGTCGCCAACGTAATAGCAGTTGCCATTACTTCCAGAATTTAAAGAGGCGACAAACAGCGACATGATTTTAAAAAACTATTTAGGTAACAAAGATTTATCACCTGTCATTTGCCAATACACCAACGGCATGGGAATAATTCCAACTTTCATAAACTCATCCATGAATTCTTTCATCACGAATTTTCCTTCCCGCTGGCGCGCATATTCTGCAATCAACCGATCGATATCAAATTTTCCCATGAGGTAGCTGCTGCCATAGCCTGGCTGCTGCAAATAAAAATGTTCTTCGTGCTGAATGGTCCCACCCTTTGCCGGAAGTAATCCGTAGGGCACCCACTTGGATGCATACTCCGTTGCCTGATCAAAATTCATTTGATTGGCATGCTGATACAATCCGCCCAACCCGCGTGCAGCTCGCTGTATCGTCATAATGTAAATCAATTCTTTCGCACGCGGACGGTTCTCCAACATGCCTGCGTTCATGATTAACTCTTCCATGGCCGTTGCTAATCCTTCTGCACGACTGTCAAAAATATTATAGAGCAGCGGCTCTTGACGGATCGGGCTTTCATTTAGTTCGATCAACTCACGCTCCTTATCAATCCAATGAAACTGATGCGCGCGCATGGCCATCGGATCGCGGTAATCCACCTCATCAAAAAATCCACGAATGTCGTTGGTTGGAACGAAGTCACGAATTTGCGCAAGCATGGCCGGCTTCATGTAGGGCTTTACGGTGATAAAATCTTCCTTGTCAAAGAAGGTAATAAATTCTTCGACACCTTGTGTCAGCATTTTTTTGTAGGCTTCTGCCTCATTGACTTTGGTGAGTGGTGGGAG
>CAZNCO010000016.1:0-18586 GCA_964571345.1 uncultured Ohtaekwangia sp. | reverse complement strand
TGCTTCATAATAACGCAAAAGGCACGCAGCAACATGCAAAACGGAACTTCTTCGCCTGCAAACAGAATTTATGTGCTTCGGCGATCAGACCAACAAATAAGACTAACAAAAAAACCAATGCTCTTTTCATACCACATCTTTTTCAAATTGACCCACGTTCAAATTTTTAAATTAAGAATTCATTAGTGTTTCAATTTCCTCCGCTTCGATCGGAATGTTTCGCATAAGATCAAAGTTTTCATGCTCGCCAACTACTACGTTATTTTCCAGTCGAATGCCAAAGCCCTCTTCTTTGATATAGATACCTGGCTCGATCGTCCACACACTGCCCACTTGTATTTTGTCGTGCATGTTGCCTACATCATGAACGTCAAGGCCCAGCATGTGCGAGGTGCCATGGTAAAAATATTTTCGCAATACTGGATTGTCGGGATCCTGATTTTTGATGTCTGTTTCTGTTATCAGTTTAAGACCGAGTAATTCCGACTCCATCAGCTTTTCTATTTCCTTTTGGTAATCAAAGTAGACTACGCTGGGGCGAAGCATTTTGAACGCTTCCCGTTGAATGCGCAACACCGCATCATACACTTCCCGTTGCCTCGGAGTAAACCGACCATTTACAGGAATGGTGCGTGTCAAATCAGAATTATAGTTCGCATATTCTGCTGCAACATCCAGCAGCACCAGCGTGCCCGGGTGGCAAGGTTGATTGTTGTCGATGTAATGCAGAACGATATTGTTCTTGCCTGAGGCAATGATCGGAGTATAAGCAAAGCCCTTTGAGCCATTGCTTACAAACTCGTGAATGTATTCTGCTTCAATTTCATATTCCATCACACCCGGCTTGGTGAACTGCAGCACTCTCCGAAAGCCTTTCTCGGTAATGTCGCAGGCGCGTTGCATCAAATCGATCTCTTGTCTCTGCTTCACTCGTCTGAGTTTTGCCATGATTGGCGCCAGGCGATTGTAAGTGTGCAGCGGATATCTGGCCTGGCACCATTCGATAAAGCGTGCATCGCGGGTCTGTACGATCACGTCTGACCGATAGTGTTCGTTGGTATTTAAATATACATGCTCTACTCCGCCCATTGCCATCAGGTGATGAAACATGCTTTCAAAATCCTGGAGCCACATCACCGTCTCTACCCCCGAAATAGCACGGGCTTCTTCTTTCGTTAACTTATGTCCGTGCCATTTTTCCAGGTGCTCGTTGGGTTGTATCAAAAACAAGATCTCACGTTTCTTCTCTTCCCGAAAGCCAGGACAAATGAAAAGGATGGATTGCTCTTGCTCAATACCCGTGAGGTAAAATAAGTCGCTGTTTTGCTTGAACGGCATAGTGCCGTCAGCGTTGGTTGGCATCAAATCATTGGAATTAAACACGGCAAGAGCTCCGGGCTTTAGCTCAGCCACCAGCCTTTTTCGGTTGTTAATGAAAAGTTGTTTGTCGATCGGTTCGTATCTCATTTTAAAAAAGTCTAAATTTCTTGCCGTTAATATTCATTTTTAATTGTCGCATGGAATCGCCAGGCAATTTTTTATACAGTTCGATAAATTTGTGTTTAGCGATATCACGACCCTAAATTAGTTATTCTCTATGAACGACTCCAATAAATCAGACACTAGATACTGCATGCTGGATTCTCCGCGTTGGAATTCACAAGCATCAAGTATCAAGAATCGAGTATCCTTATTAGCGCTTATCTTCATTAGTATGGCCTCAAGCGCACAATATCAACCTAGTCCCGAAAACCTGAAAAGCCGTGAGTGGTTTCAGGATGCGAAGTTCGGGCTCTTCATTCACTGGGGAGTATACAGCGTGTTGGGTGATGGTGAGTGGGTGATGAATAATCAGAAGATCTCTATCAAGAACTACGAAAAACTTCCTGCCTTTTTTAACCCCACCGAGTTTAATCCCGCAGAGTGGGTAAAGATGGTAAAGGATGCCGGTATGAACTATATTACCATCACCAGCAAACACCACGATGGCTTTGCCATGTTCGATTCGAAGGTTTCCGATTACAACATCGTTAAGCGCACACCTTACGGTAAAGATGTTCTGAAAATGCTGGCAGATGAATGTCACAAACAAAGTATCAAACTATTCTTCTATCACTCGCAGTTGGATTGGCATCATCCGGATTATTTTCCTCGCGGCTTTACGGGGGGAGATTGGACCGGGCGCGAAGACAAAGGCGATATGAACAAGTACCTGGATTACATGGACGCTCAACTTTCTGAGCTGCTGACAGGCTATGGTGAAGTGGCAGGCATTTGGTTTGATGGCATGTGGGACAAGAAAGACGCTGATTGGCGGCTGAAGAAGACTTATGATCTCATTCACAAACTCCAGCCCGGAGCGCTGATTGGAAGCAACCACCACCGCCCGCCTTATGAAGGAGAGGATTTCCAAATGTTTGAAAAAGACTTGCCGGGCCACAATACCACGGGTTTTGCTCCGGAGCAAAAAGTCGGAGACCTGCCGAAAGAAACGTGTGAGACGATCAACAATAGCTGGGGCTTCAATTTGCAAGACGGTCATAACAAGTCGAAGAAAGAGTTGATCCAGTACCTGGTGAAAGCGGCAGGTTATGGCGCAAACTTCTTGCTAAACGTTGGCCCGATGCCAAATGGAAAAATTCAACCCGAGCATGTGGCGTTGCTGAAGGCCATGGGTGAGTGGACGAAGACAAATGGCGAAACGATCTATGGCACACGGGGTGGACCTCTGAGCGCCCGCACGTGGGGCGTCACTACGCAGAAGGGAAATAAAATTTATGTCCACATCCTCGATTGGCAGGATGAAACCTTGACACTTCCTAAGCTGGGCAAGAAAGTAGTGAGCGCAAAATTGTTTAGAGACCATTCAGTACTTAAATTTGTTGAGAATGATTTTGGTGTGAGTGTTAAAGTGCCAAAGTCGAGCAAGGATGAGATCGACACTATTGTCGAGCTCGAGGTAAAGTAAGAAAAAGATATAGTTAGGCTTTGAAAATGTTCTTCACCCGCCTGGGATATAAGTTTTATTTGCTGGTGATTTTTTTATCGCCACTTAAATCTCATTCTCAAAAAGTAGAAGATATTATTGATAAGGCAGATAAACTTTTTCTCAAAGAAAACTACGCAGCTGCCCTTTCGCAGTATCGAATAGCAGAGAAACAAAATCCAACAGATCCAAAAGTCAAATTTAGAATCGCCCAGGTATTTCTGTCAACCGCCAAAGGGTCGCGGGCGCTTTCTTATCTTGAAGATGCGTACAAGGCTAATCCGGCCATTGATGCCGACATCGATTATTATCTTGGCGTAGCTCTTCAGGCGAACGCTAAATTTCGGCAAGCCATTGATCATTTTCAAAGATTTAAGAAGGTAAACAAAAAACTCTCCGATATTGCAGATCATAAAATTCAGGAATGTAAGATTGGTGACTCGTTAGAAAGACATCCGGTGTATTGCACCATTAAAGTATTGGAGTTTCCCGTCAACTCCAGCCATCAGGATTACGGATCTCTTTTAAATGCAGATGAAACACAGATGATCTTCACTTCGGCACGCGACACCACGCAGCGCGACAAAGCACAAAATATTTTGTTTGAAGATATTATGGTGTCTCACCGCGTAAATGGTGAATGGACCATGCCACAACGTATCAGTCCAAACATCAATGACTCCTTTCACGATGCCGCCACTTACCTTACTTCGGATGGTAGAACGATTTTTCTCTACTATGAAAAAGGCAATGGCGATATCTACGAATCCACCTTTGATGGAAAGGAGTGGTCCGCACCTAAGTCGATGGGGAAAGAAATAAATTCGGTCTCCTGGGAAGCCTCTGGTTGTCTCTCGCCAGATGGTAAAAGATTTTTCTTCAGCAGCGATCGTTCCGGTGGTAAAGGCCGTCTGGATCTTTATATGTGTGAGAAGCTGCCTAATGGCCAATGGGGAAAGGCGATGAATCTTGGCGCGGCCATAAATACTCCTGGAAATGAAGATGCACCATTTGTTGCCGATGATGGCACTCTCTACTTTGGATCAGACG
Organism: uncultured Ohtaekwangia sp.; assembly: GCA_964571345.1. Lineage (GTDB taxonomy): Bacteria > Bacteroidota > Bacteroidia > Cytophagales > Cyclobacteriaceae > ELB16-189. Next base: position 14,550 of record CAZNCO010000016.1, on the reverse strand, counting down.
GACATATTGGTCTGGGAGATTATGATATTTACAAAAGTGAATTCAAAAATGGAAAGTGGCAGAAACCGGTAAATCTCGGTTACCCAATTAACACACCTCGGTTTGAAAATTATTTTGTGTTATCAAAAGATAAGAAGCGTGGCTACTTCTCGGCTAACCGTGAAGATGGCCTGGGTAGCTCAGATATTTGCATGGTGACCTTTAATGATCCACCACCGCCCCCGGTTGTAGAAAAAAAAGAAATAGCAGCGCCAATCGATACTGTAGCCACTGAGCCAAAGCCAGTGAGTGATGAGTTCGTAGATGCGATGGTAAGCTTCCAGAAAGATCTGGGGTTGGCAACTGTCCTTACGGGAAAAGTTTTAGATGAGTCTTCAGCTGCGCCACTGAAGGCACAGATCATTTTGGTTGATAATAAACTGAACAAAGTGATCGAGCGGATTTATTCAGATCCAGCTTCTGGTGATTTTAAAATCATTATACCACACGGAGGAAACTATGGTATCAACACTTCCGTGGATGGATATCTTTTTAACTCATTGAACTTTGAAGTACCCGCCTTCAACGATTTTCAGGAAATTGAAACAGCCATCCTTATGCAGAAGGCAACGGTAGGTTCGAAGGTGGTAATGAAAAATATTTTCTTTGATGTGGGCAAGGCCCAGCTTAAGGATGAATCGATTGGCGAGTTGGAGCGTATACTGGATTTGCTGCAACGCAACCCGGAGCTAAAACTTCAGATCAATGGCCATACAGATAATTCAGGAGATGCGCAGACTAACAAAACCTTGTCTCTTAATCGTGCCAAGGCGGTGTTAAATTTTCTTATTCAACGTGGCGTTGTTGCCGATCGTCTGAGTGCTGTAGGCTTTGGCGAAGAACGGCCCATCGTATCCAACGATGATGAAGAGGGTGGCCGAGCGATTAATAGAAGAACGGAGATTGAGGTGGTGAAGTAGAAATCAAACCGCTATCTTAATCAAATCAAGCTGAAATAAATTTTGTTGACGACAATTAGTTATTTACACGCGCTACTTCAAAATGCCCTTTTTCCGGAAAGTTGGTGAGTAAGCTTTTATCGATTACAAGTTCTTTGTTGCGAGGGTTACGTGATCTGTAACTGTACACTGTCACCATGTATAAAGCATCACCGATGTCAATAGGTTGAATCGCGCTCCTCGAACTTTTCTCTTCAATGTCGAACTCTGTTCCGACTTGAGACATGCGTAATTTTGTCCACGTGGCATCCCCGGTACTCATTCCGTAAATTGTCCGACCATTTGAATCAATTTTTGGCTTCATTTGTCCAGGATGCCGCTGCTCGAGTATTATATATTCTGTTCCTTGAAAATTCAATTGCCGAATCCAAATTCCTTCATCGATGTTACCCGGAAGTTTTGGGCTAATGACCAGATCTAGAGTTGAAGTCTTATACACTTTATTATTTAATGGGATTAATATCGGACCGATTTTAAATGGCCCAGGTTCAGTTATGGACTTCTCGCTTATTTTTATATCTCCATCACCAATTCTATTCATGCTTTGAACAAGCACCCTATCAACTGGATCTGTTGTCACATCCATTGAGTCTAAATCATTTTTTTCGATTATAAAGGAAATTGAAAAACGGTCGCCAACTCTTGGAGCAGGGTTATCGGATTCGAGTTTAATAATCTGTCCATACAAAGTAGTTGACAGCGTAAGTAGAGATACTATCGTAAGCTGACTTTTCATAAAAATTAATTCCACCAACATCTCTTATTTATATATACCTCGTTGTCGGCTTCTCTAAAGTAAATTTTTGAAAGTGATTATCCAAAAGCTCGCTTTTTTTCCAAATACTCGCTACGCATAATGATGAAGGCTGGAATCCGCACTAACACAAGTTAGTTCTTGAAGTTTTTTTGAAAATTTTACAGGCCGATGTTGCGTAAGCAAAAATTTCCTGCTTCCTTAGAGCCGGAATCAGAACAGCAAATGCAAAACTCACGATTTTATTTTGGTTTTTATTTTTACACCAACCCGCAGGGGCTTGAGATAAAATCGTTTTAACAAGAAATAAGCAAACGAAAATATCAGAAAGCCCCGACAAAATCGGGGCTTTTGATTTATAACGATGGCTAAGAGAAAGAAATTAAAAATTGCAATACAAGGAATCACCACCAGCTTTCACGAGGTGGCAGCACATACCTATTTCACTGATCAAATTGAAACGGTAGAGTGCCTGTCTTTTCACTCGCTGTGTGAATCCTTAAAAAAGGAAGAGAGCGACTTTGCCATGATGGCGATTGAAAATTCTATCGCGGGAAGCATTTTGCCTAATTACTTTTTATTGCAGGAGTATCACTTTTCAATCATAGGTGAAGTGTACTTGCCAATCCAAATGCACTTGCTTGCACTGCCTGGTGTGAAACTTTCGGATATCAAAAACATCGAAAGCCACCCGATGGCCATTCGCCAATGTTCCGATTACTTGTTCCGCCTGAAAGGAGTGGATATCCGCGAAAGCGATGATACTGCGTACTCGGCTAAGAAAGTAGCGGAGAAGAAATTGAAAGATACCGCTGCCATTGCCAATGAATATGCAGCCAAAAAGTTTGGCCTGGAAATCCTGGACAAGCGAATTGAAACGCACAAAAAGAACTTCACTCGCTTCCTCGTGCTTTCGCGAAAGGCAAATTCAAATGGTGAAGCAAACAAAGCATCTTTAAGTTTTGAAGTCGCTAACGAAGTAGGAAGCCTGGCTGATGCGCTGATGACATTTAAAACGAACGCAATAAACCTGACCAAGATTCAGTCGATACCCATCATCGGCAAGCCAAATGAATACTCCATTCACATTGACCTGGAATGGAAGCGGAGAAAAAATTATGACGATGCCGTGAGCCAGGTGCTCAGGCAGGTGCGAAACCTGAATATTTTGGGAGAGTATAAGAAAGGAAAAATTGAATATAAGTAGACATAAGTAGTAAGACACAAGAGATGATAGCAACCGCGAAACGAATTCAACAAGTAGAAGAGTATTACTTCAGCAAGAAGCTGGCCGAGGTGCGTGCACTTGATACACCCGAACTGCGTGTGATCAACCTTGGTATCGGAAGCCCCGATCTTGCGCCAGGGGCAGAAACAATTGAGGCCCTGAACGTGTCGGCAAAAAATCCTGCTAACCACGGTTATCAGAATTACAAAGGCATTCCACAGTTGCGTCAGGCAATTGCTGACTTTTATTCAAAGACTTACTCCGTCACGCTCAATCCTGAAACAGAAATTCTTCCGTTGATGGGATCGAAGGAAGGCATCATGCATATCAGCATGGCGTTTGTCAATGAAGGTGAAGAAGTGTTGATACCAAATCCGGGGTATCCAACTTACTCCTCTGTGTCAAACCTGGTTGGTGCGAAGTTGGTGCCTTACGCGATGAAAGAAGAACTCAATTGGGGAATCGATATTGAAGCGTTGAAGAAGAAAGACTTGTCGAACGTGAAAGTGATGTGGATTAATTTCCCGCACATGCCAACCGGACGAATTGCTTCACGCGAAGAGTTGAAAGAACTTGTGGATCTCGCGAGGAAAAATAATTTTCTGTTGGTGAATGACAATCCGTACAGTCTGATTTTGAACGATAGCCCGCAAAGTATTTTGTCCATTGATGGAGCAAATGAAGTGGCGTTGGAGTTGAATTCGCTGAGCAAGAGCCACAACATGGCAGGCTGGCGTATCGGTTGGGTGGCTGGAAAAAAAGAATTGATCGAAGCCGTTTTGAAAGTGAAGAGTAACATGGATTCGGGAATGTTTCTGGGTTTGCAACACGCGGCAGTAGAAGCACTGAAGAGTGGCAAGGAATGGTTTCAAAAACAAAATGAAATCTACCGTAAGCGTCAGGAAGCTGCCTGTGCTATCCTTGAAGAACTTGGTTGCACATTTTCGCCCAAGCAATCGGGACTGTTTGTTTGGGCAAAAGCACCGGACGCAATAGCAGATGTAGAAAAATGGATTGATGAGATTTTGTATGGCACAAAAGTCTTCATCACACCCGGTTTCATATTTGGCGATGCCGGAAAAAGATTTATCCGCATCTCACTTTGCGCAACTGAAGACAAGCTGAAGGAAGCATTAACGCGTATCAAAAATCATAAATCTAAAATCCCAAATCAAAAATGAAAGTGACCATTATCGGTTTGGGATTGATTGGCGGCTCGATGGCCATCACCCTTCGCAAAGAAGGAATTGCCACGGAACTGTTTGGTATTGATAGAAACGAGGCCAATGCTGCGAAGGCGGTTGAGCTTGGCATCGTTGATAAAATTCTTCTCGAGAATGAAGCATTGTCGCAGAGTGATTTTGTTATTGTCTCTATTCCGGTAAATGCTACAGCCGCTACCTTGCCTTCGGTGTTGGATGCAGTAAATGAAAACGCAGTGGTAATTGATGTTGGCTCGACAAAAAATTTGATCAGCAAAGCGGTCGCTAATCACCCGAAACGCTCTCAATTTGTTGCATCACATCCCATTGCCGGTACTGAATACTCAGGCCCAACAGCCGCTTTCCATGGGTTGTTTGAAGGAAAGACCAATATCATTTGTGAGCGTGAAAAGTCATCTGAAAAAGCGTTGGCTATCGCTCTAAGAGTCTTTGATGCATTGAAGTTGAAAACGATTTTCATGGAGCCGGTAGAGCACGACAAACACGTAGCCTATGTGTCGCACCTCTCGCACGTGAGTTCGTTCCTGCTTGGGCAAACGGTATTGGACATTGAGAAGGATGAAAAGAATATTTTTGATCTGGCCGGTAGCGGTTTTGCATCGACAGTTCGTCTGGCAAAAAGTTCACCTGACATGTGGGCGCCAATCTTCGAACAGAATGCCGAATATCTTGGTCAGGCGTTGGCTGAATACATTATGCATTTGCAACGCTTTCAATATCATCTGATGAAGCACGATGTGAAAGAGCTTCACAAGGTGATGACGAAGGCGAATGAAATAAAACGAGTTCTTGACAAATAATAAATACGAAACAATTAACTGATAACTTTTAACTATTAACGGAATATGAAATTCAATTCAATCAGCGGCTGGCTCAAGGTAAATAAACCAGTCATCATCAGCGGGCCGTGCAGTGCAGAAACGGAAGAGCAGACCGTGGCCACCGCGAAACAAATAGCTGCAACAGGAAAAGTACACGCGCTGCGTGCGGGCATTTGGAAGCCACGTACAAGGCCGGGTCAATACGAAGGTGCTGGTGACATTGGCTTGCAGTGGTTGATGACCGCAAAGAAGGAAACGGGCTTGCCGGTGACAACTGAAGTAGCCAATGCCGCTCACGTAGAAGCTGCGTTGAAAGCAGGTGTTGATATTCTTTGGGTTGGTGCGCGCACAACGGTGAATCCATTCTCAGTGCAAGAAGTTGCCGACTCATTGAAAGGCGTTGACATTCCCGTGATGGTAAAAAATCCGGTGAACCCTGATCTTGAATTGTGGATTGGTGCCATGGAGCGCTTGCAAAAGGCAGGCATCAAAACGTTGGCTGCTATCCATCGCGGATTCTCATCTTCAGAGAAAGGCCCGTTCAGAAACTTGCCAATGTGGGATATCGCCATTGAATTGAAGACGCGTTTTCCTGAGCTCGAAATCATCTGCGACCCGAGTCATATTGGTGGAAACCGCGACCTGATTTCTTTCATCTCACAAAAAGCGCTTGATCTGGATATGGCCGGCCTGATGATTGAAAGTCATATCAACCCGGATGCTGCGTGGAGCGATGCGAAACAACAAATTACTCCAGCTGTGTTGGGCAAGATTGTCAGTGAGCTCGTGGTGCGCAAAGCCGACAGTGAGAATAAAATGTTCAAAGATACGCTTGGCGTGTTGCGAGATCAGATCGACCATCTTGATGATGAGATCATGCAGAAGATGGCGGCTCGGATGAAAATATCGGAGAAGATCGGTCAATACAAAAAGGACAACAACGTAACTATTCTGCAGGTTGGCCGTTGGGAAGAGATCATCAAAACCCGCGTTACACTTGGTAAAGCAATGGGATTGGATGAAGGCTTCACCCGCGACTTGCTGCGCCTCGTTCACCATGAGTCCATCCAGATTCAGGAGAAAGTAATGAACAAGGCGGAAGTGAAGGTTTGATACTGGATGCTGGATTCTTGATACTGGAAGTTTGATTTGTGATTATTGAATTATGATTAGCGATTGAGGTTCGCCAGTTTTTAGACTCTGTGATTTCTCTGTAGTACTCTGTGTTCTCCGCGGTTGCCTTCGGTAACTTCGGAGGCGCAAATTTTTTACTGCAACGAGCTTTCTCGATTTCTACACAGATGATGCACCGAAGTTGCTTCGAAGGCGATAGCATTCAATTCCAACGAGCCAATCAGTTCTAGCAATCATGGCCGCGTGCGATGTTGTTGCATCGTTGCTCGGATGTTGGTGCAAGTGGGTTGCTACTGCCTTCGGACTGGCTTGCAATGTTCTTCGGATCGCTCCCAATGTTCAGGCTATTACTCGATCAGTTTGGTTATTTCCTGCATTTCGGAGGCTGGTAAAAGGAAGTCGTTACTGGATATGCTGCTTTCGAGGCTGCTAAAAAAACAGATTTTATCGGATGCGTCATGGGCGCCAGCCCGAAGCTACACCGTTGCCATACCGAAGTGCATTGCAATTCGGAAAGAATCGGGATGCACCCCTCAGCTTTGTGTCACTCGCTTAAACATTGCGGTAACTGAAAGACAATCTGCCATGTGAAGCCAGTTTCTTGTATGTAAGCGAATTGCTAATTTGGAGGTACCGATCCATTTAATGAAATATTTTACATTCGTTTTTCTAGTCGCTCTAATGGGTTGCTCCCAAGAAAGAAAGGATCAAAACAGTGAAATGAATTTAGGAGCGCAGTTATTGGATAGTGGCTTTCTTGATTATGCAGATTCCTCAAAGCTTGATTCGTTAAAATCAGGGCTCGTCAATTCATTTGATATTTATGACAAGGCTAATAATAAAATTGCGCACATTGATGCTGAGGAACTTGCCGAGTTTAGTTTTGGTTTTTTTCTACCTCGCTTGAACGAGATGCTAGCAAAACGCGAATTTGAGTTGAAAGTACAAACAGCTGATGACTATTCCACCAGCAACGATATTTTGCTAAACAAAGAAAGGATAAGGCTTTACACAAGAACGGAATTGGAGAAGGGGATTTTTTGGAACTCAGCATCACGAAGCTTTTTTAAAGAAATCAATCGGCAATTGGGCATTAAGAAAATCACAGAGTCGTTTTATTTGTTGTATGAAGGAAATGACCTGCATGTGTTATTGTTGACAGCAAGTCAGCATAGGATAATCGCGGAAAAGTATAAGAATGAACCTAAAGAAATTCCCTATTTACCCTAAGCCATAATGACTCAGAATCAAAGTACATCTCTAAAATAAAAATCATGACTACTCCAGACACCACCACCCACTTTGCTCCAGAGTTGCACATTCCCAAAGGCACATTCGAAATAGATTTTTACAAACGATTCGGAGCTACAGAACATTTCTGCTTTCGTAATGATGATGGAAGTATACACGTAGCGGAACTAGAAATTAACGGTGCCATCTTCCATGTGCACGAAACAATGCGTGACGCCCTTGAGCCCATTAGCGCAAAAGGTGTGACGGCAGTGATTGGTTTGTTTGTTCCGGATGTACATGCAGTCATGAAGAAAGCGATCGAAGCAGGAGCAACAGAAATTGACCCGGTAACAGACCATGATTATGGCTATCGGCAAGGAATGTTCAGAGATCCCTTTGGGCACTATTGGCAAATACAGAAAAAGATTTAAGAGGGCAGACCTTAAAATTTTTCAGCTCAACTAAACAGCAACAGCTTCAACATTACTTGTCTTAAACAATGAAGCTGTCAGTTCAAATGAGCGAAGCTTTGCTGCCACATCGAACACATGCGTGGTGATCATGAGCTCGTTTACACCGGTGTCTGCAACGAAAGAAGTTAATTCTGTTTTCAATGTGTCAGTGCTGCCAATGAAAGTATAGTAGAACATCTGGTTTACAGCGGCACGCTCTTCGGCCGTCCACAGCGCATCCATGTTTGCAGTGGGAGGTGCCAGCGGCTTGCGGTTGTTGCGTATTAAACCAAGCACCAACTGGTAGGCAGAGGTGGCAAGGTAGTGAGCCTGTTCATCGGTATCGGCTGCAATCACATTCACACAAGCCATGGCATACGGTTCTTTTAGAAAAGCGGAGGGCTTGAAGGTGGAATGATAAATTTGCAGGGCCGGAAATAATTGGGCAGGAGCAAAGTGTGAAGCAAAGGCGAAAGGCAATCCGAGTTTGGCTGCAAGCTGCGCACTGAAAGTACTTGAGCCCAGCAACCATACGGGCACGTTGGTTCCTACACCGGGGATGGCTCGCACCTTACCTTGTTTATCAGCGGGGCCGAGATATTGCAGTAGTTCGAGCACATCGTTGGGAAACGCGTCCACATCACCATATAAATTTCTTCGCAGCGCATATGCAGTTGCCTGGTCGGTGCCGGGTGCGCGGCCTAAGCCGAGGTCGATGCGGCCGGGATATAAAGATTCGAGCGTACCAAATTGTTCGGCAATAACCAGAGGTGCGTGGTTGGGCAACATGATTCCACCCGAGCCAACGCGAATAGTAGAAGTGCCTTGGGCCACATAGCCGATCAGCACAGACGTAGCTGCCGAAGCGATGCTCTCCATGTTGTGGTGCTCGGCAAACCAATAGCGTTTGAACCCGAGCTTCTCGGCATGTTGTGCAAAGGTGAGGCTGCGCTTAAATGCAGCTCCTGCCGATGGATCACCCTGAAGTAAGTTGGCAAGGTCGAGAAAGGATAGAGGTATGTCTTTGAGATTTGGTTTCATCGCTAACAACTACAAGAAATTTTCTACTCAACACCATCCGATGGGAAGGAGTTCCAACATACCCGTTCAGACTAACTGAAAGAATAGCTTAACGGCCACTTTTATGTCATCGCGGTTGCATGCTCGAGAAAATCAGACTGAGTGCAATGCGATTTGGGGATTAGTTCAGAATCTGTTGAAAATTTTGCCAGCCGCAATTAACGTCTGACTTTTATGAGATGGGTCAAAAAAGCAATTAAAAAGTATTTCGTATTATAGGGTCGTCAACTCGTCATCTGCATGAAAAAAATTATTGGCGCATTTGTTCTATTGATGACGGTAATAGTTGTGTCATGCAATTATCCACTTGACAAGAAATATGTGAATCCTATTTCACCTCCACCTGCTCAGATCAATGTTTTTGTAGACATCTCTGCCCCGGGTTTTACATCAACACCCTACTATCTTGATTGGACTACCACATTCAGCTTGAAGATTGAAAATACCAACCGGCCTATCCGCTACTATTCGGTTGAGATGGATTCCAAAGTCATTGATTCAAAGCTCTCCAACAATGAAATAACCTTTACACTCTCACCCTACCAGGCAGGTGATGGAACCCATACGGTGAAATTAAAAGTATCCATTGCCACCGAGTCGGGAAGCCTCGCGGATCTGGAAGGTTTAGAGAACTATGAAGTGGAAAAAGACTTTGATGTTATAGTGTCTTCTTCGTTACCACAGTTTAGCCAGCCTGTGACTAGTATCGAAAACGGCTATCTGAAAATAGAGTGGAACCAGTCACCTGACCGCAAGTTTCGTTACAGTGTCAGCAAGTTTCATGGTTTTGATTATAACCAGACGTTCATCGAGCAAAATACTTTCATGGGGTCAGGTCATTATATTTATTATGATTCCGGTTATGTAGGCGGTCCCACGCAGTATACCATCAACGTTTCCAATTTTGCTGCCAATGCCACGATGCCTTATGTGAAAATGAATAAGGGTACGCAGTTTAGTTTGCAACCCGATTTGCACAAACTTTATAAACTTTCCTGGACTCCGCTGTTTGCAGATGCTATCCTTACTGTTGTGGGCCCGGGCGGAAGCAGGTTGATTGACTACAACACCGGGGCAGTGGATCTTGACACGTTGTTTCTTGGTGATACGAGGAACTACCATCTTCTTGTGAACAGGAATTTGCACCCGGCCCAGCGATTTGATTCTACGTTTTCGATTGTGTCTGCCTCCAACTTACCACCGTTCAAGGACATCAAAGTTTTTGCAGCGCAATCGAAATTCATCATCTACGGACCACTTGTTTATAACCCAAGTTCCGGTCAGTATGATATTCGAAAGTTCACGCTCCCGGATTTTACCGTTGAGGATAACCTGACCGCTCACTTTCCAGGCGGATCCTACAACCCGATATTGATGTTTGCAGCGAGTGCCGATGGCCAACGTCTTACCTATTCAATGGGAGGTGTACCGGTAAAACTTGATCCACTTACTTTTAGTAGTCAAAGTGGTTATTTCTGTGAGATACCCATGCTGGACGGAGCCTACTCATTGCTGTCACCCAGCGCGATGTCATCGTACGCCAACAACGGTTTGCTCGCGATGTCTTATATCAATAACGGTGCGTCAATTGCAGCCATAGCAGACATGACGATTAATGCTGACCCCGTTGCTACTTACTCTGGGATAGTATGGAAAGATTCTATTAACACGGATATACCTGTACTTTCTGATGATGGACAATTTTTTGTGGTGAACGCGTCTGATCGGAGTGCCGGACAAGTATACATGAATGTTTCAGGATCATGGACACAGATCGGAAAAGTACCTGCCGGCAAATATTTCTTTCGTAATCATGGTACCTCCGAGCTGATAGCTGTGACAAATACGATTCAGGTTTTTGATGTATCTACTCCTGTTGGAAATGGTTTCTTCGCGCCAGATCGCAGCTTCAATTATCAGAACACCACCGGTAACCAAACGGTGGGAGATGTTGGCTATGACGATGCCACTCAAAATATTTTTGTAGAAACCATCACCCCGGATTACCACTCAACAATTCGTACTTACGATGTTAGTGGCTTCTTAAATAATGGAAAAATGACCGCCAATGTGGCACCGGGCGTGTTTCCGGTAAAACATATTTATTCCGATAACTATCACTTTATCACTTCCGGATACGGAGAAAAAGTCCAATGAGAGCAATTGTCATCATCCTGTGGCTGAGTCCTCTGCTTGGCTTTTCGCAACAGAATTTTTTAGTGGCCGAAACTGGATATGCCAGTTATCAGATGAGTGATATGAAATCATTTCAATCTGAATTGATCAGTTCCACACATCTTCCGCTGCGCGCGTTGGAATCCTTTCCCGGTTATTTTAATTATGCGTTCACGTTTGGCCGACAGGTTGGTCGCAATGTATTTGGTCTTTCGCTGGGATATAATGCTACAGGCGGCAGAGCAGACTACGAAGATTACTCGGGCATGGCCCGCATCGATCAGCAACTGAAGAGCTATTCCTTGCGAGTCATGGTGAGAGATCAGATCAACAAGTCGAATAAGTGGCCGCTCTTCGCATCAGTAAGCGTTTCCTGGATCCGTACCAACCTGGATATTGATACTGAATTTGCCCTTGGTACGGCAACGCAATCTGCGAGCAACGGTTTTTATTCCAACAACTTTGGCGTTATACCGTCATTTGTGCTGATAAGAAATTTACCTGGCAAATTATTTATCCAGGCAAGCGCTGGTTATGAATTGCAACTTGCGGGTAAGCTCTACTCGTCCAGCGACCACACCTCTTTTCTGACTCATCCCGGGGGCAATGAAGTAAAGGCAGACTGGACCGGGTTCAGATTCTCTTTGGGCCTGGGTATTTATCCATGGCGAGGTAAGGTGTCAGATCAAAGCAAACCAGAAAAATGAAACGGATGCGAATAACCAGCTTGTCCTTAGGAAATATTTTGTTCGCCATTAGCATCATGGTTTGCGTCCATGCCGTAGGGCAAATACAAGCGCCATGGAACAAAACGGGCTATGGACTTTATATCGGTGAGTTTAGTTCAATTTGTGCATCGGGTACAAACATTCTGGTGAGCACCACTACAGACGGGATATACAAATCGGGCGACAATGGTGCTACGTGGCAGGAATCAAACAATGGTCTGGCCACATTAAATGTGAAGGCACTTGTTACGGTTGGCGTAAAGACTTTTGCTTGTACGACAAATGGTTTATTCGTGTCTACGGACAATGGCGTTTCCTGGGCTTCTTCCGGATTGCAAAATGAATATCTCTATACTCTCGCTTCGTTGGGTAGCACATTATTCACCAGCTCACCCTCCGGGATATTTACATCAACGGATGGAGGAGTAACGTGGACAAACGTCAGTGCGTTGGTACCTATTTCATTTGGCGGCATTGGCACCGATATGATATGCAGCGATGAGACATCTAACTTCTATAAGTCTTCTGACAATGGTGTATCATGGTCAAAATTGTCTACAATCAATAATGGATATCTGTATGGGATGGGTGTAAATGGAACTACCGTAATTGCCTCCACTAACCTGGGCGTTTACAGGTCAACCGATGGGGGACAAAGCTGGTCAGTAGTTAATGTTCCGAACCTTTACAGCTATTACACTTCACTTGAGGTACTAAACGGGAACTGGTACATGGCAGGGTCAGATATCCTGAGGTCGACAGATGATGGGCAAACCTTCACACAGGTTTCAAATAATGGAGGGTACTTCAATAAGCTTGCGTTAATCAGTGGAACTATCTATGGAGTAGGTTTTGCTACCTACTTCACTTCCTCCGATGACGGTTTTACATGGACAAAGCCAGCCTATGTTCCCGGATTACTGGGGCAGCCGATCAGTGCGGTGGTTGTTAACGGCAGTACTATTTTGGTATCGCAGGGTAACACGTTATTTCGTTCAACCGATAGCGGCAGCACGTGGGCTCTCACAGGAAACCTGCCGGCCAAATGCTCTGGCACTTCTCTGAAAAATATTGGTAGTACTTATTTTATATCAGGTTATGGGATCGGTGTGTATAAATCTCAGGACGAAGGTACTACCTGGACGCCAGCAAATTCTGGCATTAATGAAACTGATGTTCTTGAACTGGAAACATCAGGGACTACCTTGGTTGCAGCCACGAGCGATCAAATTTATATTTCTACCGATCAGGGAACATCCTGGAGTCTCAGTACGTCTCTGGGGGGATATGTTAATCCATCTGTTGCTGTCTCTGGCAACATGCTTTATGCGATCGCTTATAACAACCAGCTGATAAAATCGACAGACGGAGGTAGTAGCTGGACAACGGCTACAAGGCTACCGGACTTTTTAATAAACGTGGCGCTCGCTGGAAGTAACTTGTATGTTGGAACCTACAACGGGGTTTATGTCTCTGCAGATGGTGGCGGATCCTGGTCGAAGTTAAGTGCTCAGCTAGATAATAACATGATACGAAATATCACAAGCGATGGCACTACGCTCATTTTTTCTACCGATGATTCAAGAATCTTTAGCTGCTCCGGTAACTCGCTCAATCAGATTTTTGGCGACTATCGAAGCAACTATGCATTTACGTTTAGCGGAAGTACATTATATACAGGAAGGAACACTTTAGGTTATGGAAGTTTGTGGAGCGTGGATCTCTCCGCTATTCTTTCAATTAGTTCGTTTACACCTGGCTCAGGCAAGTTCGGGTCAACGGTGACGATCACAGGAACGAATTTCAACCCCAACCCCGCAAAGAATATTGTGGTGATTGGTGAGCTTGCCAATGTATTGAGTGCGACATCGACTACGTTGCAGGTAGCAGTTCCATCTTTTGCCGGAAGCAAGCCAATAACGATAAAAGCCAACGGACAAGTCGTAACTTCGTTGAACACTTTTTCTATCATCCCCGAGATTGTCAGTTTCAGTCCGACATCCGGTATCACGGGCACCGCAGTTACGATCAACGGATATGGTTTTGACAAGAGCCTATATAATCAGGTAGTATATTTTAATGGCATAGCTTCACAAACCTATTCTCCAACCTACATGACTTTAAACTCGACCGTTCCGGATAATGCCACCACCGGGCCAATATCGGTTATTTATAATGGTAAAACATATTCATCACAGGCCAGCTTCCACGTGCTTCCAAATATAACCTCCTTCTATCCGAAGGAAGGAACAGCAGGTACGCAGGTTTCGATCTTAGGAACAGGCTTTGATCCTAATGTTGCCCACAACATTGTAAAATTCAATGGTACGGTTGCGTCCGTTTCGGGCGCATCGTATAATGGTTTGACGGTAGTGGTACCTGACGGTGCCACATCGGGGGATATTTCAGTTGAAGTCAATGGGGACCTGGCGATCACGGCTACTCCATTTATCATTGATCCTTTGCCGGTGGAATGTTTCAACTATCCGCCCAAGCCCAGTATCAAGGCCTCTCAAAACGGAGTTGAGCAAATCTTAACTTCAAGCAGTAGGGGCGGTAACCATTGGTATAAAAATGGTCAACTTATTGTTGGCGCTGTCGACTCCGTTCTGGTGGTAACAGAGTCGGGAAGCTATGAGGTTCAGGTCAATATTCAAGGTTGCCCTAGCCCTATGTCAAATGCGGTGGTCATAGCGATTACAGGCGATATCGCCACCACGCTGC
>CAZNCO010000015.1:0-18598 GCA_964571345.1 uncultured Ohtaekwangia sp. | reverse complement strand
ATTACATGCAAGTTCAGGAAACACCATCACTTGATTCTGAATATCAGACGGTGGCACTTATTGGTGAAAAGGAAGATGGCTTTACCACCCTGATTAAATCGGGAAGACATTTCATTACAGCGGATGAACCTGAGGATGTCGGGGGAAATGATTTCGGGCCATCTCCTTATCAACTACTCACTTCGGCTTTGGCAGCATGCACCGTTATGACGTTGCGCATGTATGCCAATAGAAAGGGCCTTAACATAAAGGAAATTAAAGTTCATGTGAGCCATTCCAAGCGCCATTGCGAAGACTGCGACATCACCAATAACAATTTCGGGATTGACCACTTTGAGAGAATGGTGGAAGTAGATGGAGAATTGGACGGGGCACAACTAACAAAATTTTCAGAAATTGCTGATAAATGCCCCGTTCACAAAACCTTGTTGGGGGAAATAAAGATTGATACTACTTTGAAAAGAAATTAAAGTCATCACTACATGATTCAAAGTGCGCCTTCCGATTTTAAAATGTCATCGCCACCTGTTCAATTCGAAAACGTCTCACTCAGCTTTGGCGACAGGCAAATATTAAAGGAAATATCATACGTATTTGAAGCTGATAAAATAACTGCTATTCTTGGCAAAAGTGGAAGTGGGAAAACAACGCTCTTACAAATCATTAATGGAATTATCAAACCCAAATCAGGAGATGTAAAGCTCTTTGGGCATGCAATTGACTTTGGGAATATTCAATTATTGCGATTACAAATCGGATATGTAGTTCAGCAAGTTGGTTTATTCCCACACATGACCATTCAATCCAACATTGGACTGCTAGGTCGGATAATTAAAATGAGTAAACATGAAATCGCTACAAGAGTGAAGGAGTTGACTGAGATTATGCAATTACCTCCATCGTGTTTACATCAATTCCCTCATCAGCTATCAGGCGGTGAGCAGCAGCGTGTCGGCCTATGCCGCGCAATGTTTCTTAGTCCCCCGTTGCTGTTAATGGACGAGCCTTTCGCCTCACTTGACTATGAAACAAAAAAGTCGATTTATCAACACCTTCAGTCTATTCAGCAACATGAACCGCGCACGGTTGCATTGGTCACTCATGATTGGGAGGAAGCGTTAACGTTGGCAGATCGGTTTGTTTGGATCAAAGATGGAATCATCAAAGAAAGGGGCGATAAAAGTGATCTCGAAAAATTAAAATCAATCTTTCTCGCTGAGCAATGAAAGTATTTTTAGCATCCTTTTTTCTTCTCCTGTTCTCCGGGTCATCGGAAGGCCAACAGGTAATTCGGGTTGGAGCGAAACATTTCAACGAGGGGTATATACTGAGTGAAATGATCGCACAAATTCTCGAAGAGGGTGGCTACAACGTAGAGCGCAAATTTAACCTCGGTGGAACGGCTGTGAGCTTTGAGGCGTTGAGAACCGGAGCCATTGATGTTTATCCTGAATATACTGGAACAATTGCAGCGGAGATTCTGAAATCAAAAACGACAATGACCAATCAGAAAATCCAACAACTGGTGAAGAAAGAGTTTCACTTAGAAATATCGAAACCTTATGGGTTTAATAATACGTATGCGTTAGTTCTCAGCAAAAAATTAGCAGAGACATTAAGCCTTAAAATAATTTCTGACCTGAAAAATCATAGCGACTTAAAAATTGGCCTCAGTTATGAATTTCTTGAGCGCAACGATGGCTGGAGAAATTTGGCGAAGTTCTACCAATTGCCACAACATCCCTTTTCGCTGGAGCATGGACTTGCCTATAAAGCCATTCTTGGAAATAAAATTGAACTTACTGATGCCTACTCAACAGACGGTGAAATAAGTAAATACAATCTCACCTTATTGATGGATGATAAAAACTTCCTGCCAACCTACGAAGCGGTTTCATTTTACACGGCTAAATTACCTGACAAAGCGAAACAGTTGCTTCATCAGTTAGACAATCAAATCAATGAGGATGAAATGCAAAAGCTGAATGCATTATCCCTTTTTGAAAACAAAAGTCACTATGAAATTGCCCATGATTTTTTGACTCAAAAAGGTCTGCTAAAGAATAGCCTGCAAATTTATGAATCGAATAAAATCAGCGCGATCCTGAGTAAGACCTGGGAGCATATTATTTTGACGATGTTTGCATTGCTGGCTTCAATCATTTTTGCTGTACCCGTTGGTATTGTAATCTACCGTTCACCGCGGTTTTCCGCAGCTACCATCTATGCGGCTGGTCTGCTTCAAACTATTCCGTCAATTGCGCTACTTGCGCTCATGATTCCTTTTGCAGGCATCGGAAAATTACCGGCCGTGATCGCACTTTTTCTCTACGCACTATTGCCAATCATGAGAAACACCGTAATTGGACTAAACACAGTTGATCCAGTATTGAAGAAAATCGCTACTGCCATCGGGCTCAACTCCTGGCAAAAAATGAAATTCGTTGAACTTCCTTTAGCCATGCCAATGGTGTTAACAGGCATTCGTACCGCAGCTGTGATTAATGTCGGCACGGCAACGTTAGCAGCTTTTATTGGTGCCGGGGGACTTGGCGAATTTATTGTGACCGGTTTGGCGCTAAACAATACGAAAATAATTCTGACTGGTGCAATACCTGCAGCACTCCTTGCGGTTGTTACTGAATTAATTTTCGAGGGCATCGAAGGGTTCACCATTCCTATGCATCTCAGGCAAAAGCCTTTGTAGTTACCTTCTCATCAGCACGTCACAGAAATAATGTTTGCAGTCGTAAAAGACTTCGACAACCGTGAGTCCAGACGCATCGGCAAGGGACTCAATCATTTCTAGATCGTATTTCTGTGACACTTCCGTATGAATCATTTCCCATCGATCAAAATGCACATATTTGTCACAGGCTTCGAAATACACATTTTGATCAAGCTTACTGATGAGATAGCTACTGGCCAATCCGCTCTCTGGGTTGTAGAAAGGATAATGGCTAAATTGATCTAGCAGAAATTGTGCTCCTAATTCACGGTTCAGTCGCACCAGTAAATTCAAATTGAAACTGCGCGTTGTTCCATGAGCATCATCATAAGCCGCCTGAATAAGCCTTGGATCTTTTTTCAAGTCAAATCCGATCAACAACAAATCGCCCTTCTTCATGGCGTTCCCGATTTTGCGAGTGAAATGGCTCGCTTCAGAAGCAATCATATTACCAATGTTGGCGCCCAGAAAGAGAAATACTTTCCTGACTTCATCATCATTCATTTCATCGATGGCCTCAAAATAATTTTTATTTATAGGCTTTACTGCAAGCTCAGGCAAGGTTAGGATTAGGCGCTCAGAAAGTTGGGCCAATACGTTACTAGAAACATCAACCGGAGAAAATTCGAAATCAGTCCGCACCTTTAAAAAGTGCTTAAGCAATACCTCTGTCTTAAAACCATCTCCTACGCCTAGTTCAACCAGGTTAAATTGAGTACCTGATTGATAAAAGTATTTCAACAATTTATCTTTTTGAATTTGGAGGATTTCATATTCGCAAGCCGTCAGGTAATACTCCGGCATTCGCATGATTTCTTGAAATATTTTATCTCCGGTTTCATCATAGAAAAGCCAGCTCGGTAGCCGTTTGGGTTGTTTTGAAAAACCTTCTTCTACGGCCTGTGCTACATCAGCAAATTGAATGTCTGTTGATATCATGTCGTTATTTTTTACATAACCGGATGCCCGTAAACTGCCATCGAAGGTTGGGTTGAAAGAAATTTCGATAGGTGCTACGCGAATGCCCTCGTGGAGTAACAATAGATCCACCACGCAAGACCATTTGATTGACCATAAATTTTCCATTGTATTCACCAACGGCACCATCGGCTTTGGTAAAACCTGGATAAGGAAGATAGGCACTGCTGGTATGTTCCCAGCGTTTGCCCCATTCAAGGTGAGCGCTTGCAGCTTCCCATTCAAACTCCGTTGGCAACCGCATTTTCTTCCATTCAGCGAAAGCACATGCTTCGTAATAGCTGATATGTGTAACGGGCTCCAGCGGATCAATGAGCTCCAATCCTGACAACGAATAGCGGTTCCATGCATCTTCTATTTTGTGCCAATAAAGGGGTGCATCAATTTTATTTTCATTCAGCCAGGCCCATCCATCGCTCAACCATAAATCGGAATTTTGATATCCACCGTCTCTCTTAAACTGGAGATATTCACCATTGGTTATGAGGCTTTTCCGAATAGAGAAACTATTTAGATAAACTTTGTGCTGGACGAGTTCATTGTCAAAAGAAAATCCCTTACCGGAATGACCAATGGAATAGATACCTTCATCCATATCCAAAAAGGAGTGATCGGTTTCATTTATTTCTGTCTCGCGAAAGTCAATCCGATAGGGAGGGAATAGAGGATTGTGCCCAAGTATATACTTGATATCAGTATATAGCAATTCTTGATGTTGCTGTTCATGATTTATTCCGAGTTCCAGAATCGCGGCAGTTTCATCAGGCATTGATTGAATGAACCCCTCCATATGTCTATCCACATAGGTCCTGTAATCCAGAATTTCTTCCAGCGTTGGCCGAGACATATTACCACGATGCAACCGGAGTACACGCTCACCTACGGCATTGTAATAACTGTTAAATAAAAAAGCAAAGCGCGGATGAAACCGCTTATATCCTTGCTTAAATTTTGACAGAACAAACTCTTCCCAAAACCAGGTAGTATGAGCAATATGCCACTTTGGAGGACTCACATCAACAATGGGTTGTACCACGTAATCTTCACGTTGTAATGGCGCGCAGATTTGGGCGGTGTAATTGCGTACAGACTTGTACCGGTCTAACAGGCTCATCGTACCACTACAGGGTTTTCGCAATTCAATAACTTCATGGTAGCGTTTATGCCTTCTCTAAAAAATAATCTTACCAATGCTTCTTGATTTGTGTGCGCGAGAATAGCACTCGCTGGTAATACAAGGCCTTTCCAATCTTTTGTGTTCCAGTATCCAAAACGCAGCTTCGGCAAAGATTCTGGGTAAGCGATCTTTGATTCACTCCAATGATTAATGTAAAAGTAAGGTTCGTCAACATAGGCATCAGCAATTGCCAACCCTAATCCAACCGACTGCTTCTCTCTTTTTTGACCATCCCATGAAAGGGGAATGTATAATCCCATATCAAAATGATGGGGCCAGACACGTACCTCTGAAGCTCGATCATATTGCGATTTTATTTCCTCCAGCACCAACTGCGAGTTGCTTAAATACAGTGCCCATTCTTCAAGCAATTCCTTCGCTGGCTTGCCGAATGCCTGACCAGCATCCAGGGGATGTTTCGGGATTTTAAAATGATTAATGGTGTGCAGTTTCGTTGTATCGATTCGTGCCTTTTTCAGTTCAGCAATAAGATTACTTAACACCTGATCTTTATTCCAGCCATCAAGGGGAATGGGTTCCAGGGCTAGATATTTATCAATGATCAATTCAAAATTAATTACATCGAGTGACAGCCTTATCTCTGGATCCTCAATCCAGCGGCCTTCCAACTGATTCGTTTCTTCATTCCAATCAAAATTGTTTTGAGAGTCGTCCGCTTGTTTGGGCAGATAGCTGTTGCCGAACATAGCAACAAACTGAGAAGCCTGGTGTACTACTTGAATGGTTGTATTTAGCTTTCGGCCATCCATGGTTAAGTTTTGCCACATGCTCATTTTACTTTACTATTTCCACGCCCTTCCAAAATGCTACCTTACCTTTGATCGCTCTTGCTAGTTCGCTGGGGTTGGAATAAAACCAGACAGCATCCTTGTTTTCTTTGCCACCAATATTCAGTGAGTAATAATTTGCTTTGCCTTTCCAATGGCATACTGTTTCTGTAGTACTCTGCACAAGAAATTCCTTCTTCACCGAACTTTCAGGAAAATAGTGATTACCTTCAATTACAACTGTCTCATTGCTTTCAGCAATTACTTGTCCGTTCCAAATAGCTTTCATCTTTTAAGGGTTTAGTTTCAAGATTATAAAAATGCTGACACCGATTTTTAGGTGTCAGCGAATTCATGGTAAACTAAAATCCAGGTCATAAGATTCTATCCTATAGATTTTATATCTGTCCGATAGTTGACAAAACGCGATTTTCTGTCCTAAAGCACTCACGGTGCCCGAAAAGCCGGTAACTTTCCATGCGATATGAACTCACAAGTCACTCAGGATAGACATAAAATATTCACACAATGGGTAAACCAGTATGGTGATGCGCTCTACTCGTGGGCAATTCATAAGACTAATGACGAATCAATTGCTCAGGATCTTGTGCAGGAAACTTTCGCGGGCGCCTACCAAAACCTTGACGGATTTAACAAAACAAGCTCACCTGAGACATGGCTCTTTGGCATTTTAAGAAATAAGATAGTAGATCATTATCGTCAGAGTGCAAAAGCAAATACATCTTCGTTACACGCTTTGGATGACACATCACTATGGTTTGATGAGGATGACAGATGGAAAAAAGAATATCGGCCAGAACCTTGGGAAGGGTCAGAAGTAAGCTTGCTCGATGATCCCGAGTTCGATTCTATCTTCACTCATTGTGTTGATGAACTTCCCGTTTCATGGTCAACATGTATCCGTCTCAAATATCTTGGTGAAAAACAAACCGAAGAAATTTGTCAGGAATTGGAAATTACAGCGACTAATCTTTGGCAAATCCTTCACAGGGCCAAGTTACACTTGCGAAACTGTCTGGAGAGGAATTGGTTTAAAGCATAGGGCCATGATGAAACTAATGAACAAATTGATGTTATCGTGCAAGAAAGCTACTGAGTTGATGGAAAAGAAAAACCAAAGTTCTCTTAATCCTCTTGAGACGGTACAATTATTTATGCACACCAGTATGTGCGATGCCTGCTCGCTATATGAGAGACAAAGTCATTTCCTTGATAGTCTATTAAAAAAGCAAAACGGCACCCAAGGCAGCGTTTCCCACAAAAGGAAATTGCCAGAGGAAGTTAAATCGCAGATATTAAGCAAGCTGGAAAAAATGTAATTTTTTTCCCGGCAATCTGTCAGGAATGCCGAAGCTCCCCGACTAATCCCCAAGAAACCAGATACTCATTTGTTAGTTATGAAAGCGAAGAAAATCGTAAAGGTAGGACTCATTGTTTTTGTTGTTGGTGCGCTGGCTGCCGGAGCCATTGTAATCTACTTGTTTAACAAGCCTCATCGGGACGTTCAGAATACAGACATCGATTTTAAAAGTAATGCTTCAGATTTAGTGGCAGAGTATTTAAGTGACCCGACAAAAGCAAACGAGAAATACTTAGATGAGGAAGGTAACTCCAAAATCATGGCTGTAACCGGAAAAGTGCACTCCATCACCAAGGATATGAACAATCAATTTGTTGTTCTTTTGAAAAAGGAAAGTGACAAAGCAGGTGTAAGTTGTACTTTTTCGGCAGCCACCAACTCATCTGCGGAGAAAATCTCTGTTGGGCAGAAGATAACAATCAAAGGAGTAATCCGGTCCGGGGCCGGATATGATGCTGACCTTGATTTGTATGAGGACGTAGTGATTGAAAAAAGTGACGTAATAACCGAGAACTAATGTTAAACCAAATTATAAATACAATGAAAAAGTTAGCTAGCCTGTTCCTTATCCCTGCAGTGATTATTTCCCTGGTAGCATTCCGTCCCGTGGCCGGAAAACTTGTAAGCAAAAATGCCCACATTAATTTCTTCTCTCACACTTCCGTAGAAGATATAACCGCCAACAACTATAAAGTGGTGAGTACTTTGGAGACATCTACAGGCGATCTTGCGTTTTCTGTGCCTATGCAAAGTTTTGAATTTGAAAAAGCTTTGATGCAAGAGCATTTTAACAGTGGGAATTTCCTTGACACAAAGAAGTTTCCAAAAGCAAAATTTGATGGAAAAATTACCAACATCAGTACCGTTAACTTTTCACAGGATGGCGTATATGAAGTTGACGTGACCGGCAACATGACCATTAAAGAAACAACGAAGCCTGTGAACACAAAGGGAACAATCACTATTAAAGGAGGGAAGGTAAATGGTTCCACCAAGTTCAACCTCGTTTTGGCTGACTATGGCATTGCATTTAAAAAAGGAAAACCATCTACCAACATTGCAAAGGAAATTGAAGTGAAAGTAAACGTGGATTATTTGTCGGAGTAGTTGTGGGTTTGTTTATTCTCCGGGAGGCTTAGGCCAATCGGAGAATTTTTTCAAAAGAAACTTGTGTATCATTTAAAAAATACGAATCGATGAAGCAGTTTATTTTATTTACGCTATTGGCCGGCTCACTTATGCTGGTCGCTTTTGGGTGGAATGGGGATGACCCCAATTTGAAAACCAGTATTCAATTTTCCGATGCTCGCTGGGAAGAAGTTTTAGCAAAAGCTAAATCTGAAAACAAAATTATTTTTGTTGATATCTATGCAACTTGGTGTGGTCCCTGCAAACTATTAAAGAAAACGACATTTGCCGATAAAGAGGTTGGCGAATTCTTCAATACCAACTTCGTCAACGCAGCCTTTGACGGTGAGAAGGAAGAAGGCAGAAAACTAGTGGAGCAGTTTGGTTTACGTTCTTATCCAACCATGCTCTTTATTAACCCGGATGGTTCGATACGAAAAGCAGCAATTGGATACCATAGTGCAAACCAGTTGTTAAAGACAGCAAGAAGTGTAGTTAAATAATTTTGATAATGAATCTGACAGAATATAACCGCAAAAACCTCCTTTCCATTCATGCTCTTCTTCAGTCTTTAAATAATGAGCAATTCAGGGAACCACTTCCTGTCCTCTCAGGTTCATCAATTGGCGCCCACGTTCGCCATATCCTTGAATTTTATATTTGCTTGTTGCGGGCGAACAGTGATTCACCTGTTTGCTATGACAAGCGTGAGAGAAATCATCGCATAGAAACAGAGCGACTATTTGCTTTGGTAATTATTGACAATGTAATTGCTAAACTAATGGACATTAAATCTGATCGTCGCATTGTTTTGAGATCAGACTTTTCTGAAAACGGAAATGACGCCAAGGAACTGGATTCGAGTCTTTTTAGGGAGCTTGCATATTGTCTTGAGCACAGCATTCATCATGAAGCGTTGATTAAGATTGGAGTCAATAGTATGTGTGATGATGCCGTGATGATTGAAAGCTTTGGCGTTGCGCCATCTACCTTAAGAAAAGCAAATAAGTGATGTGCCCTTCTTTTCAAGTTTAAACAGTTGTAGTTATGAAAGACTTAAAAGAAAAACTAAAAGAACTGATTAGCCAAACTACCTCTGGTGAAAAAATCGAAGTCGTACAAGTGATTGATTTTAGGGTTAAGGATCATGACGATCGTTACGGGATCGGTGATCACTACATTGTTAATTGCCTTATAAAAAATCCTATGGATCCAAAAAATAGCAATGTTGTCAACGAACCCATCGGAGTTTCATTTTTAATTGAAGCTAAATTTATTGAGCAACATGATATGGCAGACTACACAGAACAAGCTGCAATTTGCTACTCTACTTTCTACGCTTGATTCGCTTAGCGGCCGCAGACCGGTGATACTATTTAAAAAGCACCATGACAAGCACAACACGATTTCGAATCCTCTGGATAATTCTTCTGCTTGTTGTAGGATCCATCACCTATCTGATTGGCTTTAGTTATTATCAATCCATTCAACTTTCCAAAGAAAGAGTTCTTGCAAAGCTAAAGGCCGCAACCTGTACCGCATCACTATATATTGATATTGACAAGCACAAAAAATTAACCCAACAATGGACTAAAAAAAATGATACGGTAGAATGTTCAGAGGAATACACTTTTTTGCAAGAACAATTAATTGAGATTAAAAAAGTAAACGATCTGAGTGCGCCCGTGTATTCGTTGGTTTATGATTCCAATTTTCATCTTTTTCAATTCATTGTTACATCTTCTGCAGCTCCTCGTTTTAGGCACGACTACATTCACTTTCCCAAGGAATTAGTCCGGCATTTTCAGGAGGGTGCAGTTATCGATACCTACGAATCAGAGAGCGGAACATGGCTGTCTGCATTCGCCCCCCTTAAAGATAGTTCCGGGAAAGCAATTGGTTTATTGGTAGCTGATGAAGACTTTAGCTCCTTTATTTCACGGGCCGATGGCCAACTCATCAAGCAATCAGGAATCGCCTTGGCAACGGTACTGCCCTTTGTCTTGATATTGTTTTTTTACACCCGAAATTTTCTGACACACCAAGAGAGAACCGAGCACAATCTGCAAAAGCAACAGGTAGCCATCATCAATCAGAGCAATATCATTAAAAATCAAAATCAATCATTGATCAAAAAAAATAGCGAGATTGAAATAAGTAACGCTAACCTGGATAATAGGGTGAAGGAGAGGACCAAAGAACTGAATGAACGTACACAGGAGCTAGAGACATTTCTCTATCGCTCTTCGCATGATATACGAGGTCCGTTGGCCAGCCTAATGGGGCTCACAAGATTGCAGCTCACCGAAAAAAAGGTTGAGCCGTATGCGAGCCTTATCAATCAATCAACTTTGCTTATGGCTGAACGTATTAAAAGCCTCTCCGAAGTTTACCAGATTAAAGCAAAGAAAATAGAGGCCACTAAAATCAAGGTGTGCGCACTCTTAACCGATGTTGATAAGGAAATCCTTAAAGAGCCTAAAGTAAATGTTATTATTTGTGAGGACTTCGATTCCTGTAATGAAGTGACAACTGACGTAGAACTTATGAAGATTTTAATGAAAGAGGCTATACATAATGCAGTTTATCACAATCGTAACCAAAAAGAAACGCATGTATGGATTAGAACCGCGCAAACCAGGGAGAGCATCAATATTGAAATATCGGATAATGGAATCGGCATGGAGGAAACTGTAAAGGATAAGGCTTTTGAGATGTTTTTCCGGGGCAGTGAAATTTCGCAGGGCATCGGTCTTGGTCTTTTTAAAATAAAAATGATTGTTGACCGCTTGAAAGGAAAAGCAACCTTGTTGTCGCAGAAAGGTGAAGGTTGTTCGCTGATCATCACTCTTCCACTGTTCAATTAAAATGAAACCCAACATCAATCTTGTACTTCTTGTAGCATTACTTTCGCTTAAGACCCAAGCACAAACGTGGTCTATCGATTACGCCCACAGCTCTATTAATTTTTCAATCAACCATTATTTTACTCCTGTTTACGGAAGGTTTCAAAGGTTTTCAGGAGAAATGGATTTTGATTCAGCCAATCCGGAAAAAGCAAAACTTGATTTTTCAACCGATATCGAGAGTGTAAACACCGACAACGTTAAGCGGGACAATGATCTTTTATCCGAACACTTTTTTGATGCGAAACGCTTCCCGAAAATGACTTTGCGATCACATAACGTTGAGCGAATTTCTGAATCGAATTTCAGATTGCTTGGTCAACTAACCATTCATGGCATAACCCGTGATGTAGAAATTCCATTTAAAATATTGGGCTTCGGGGAACATCCTGTAAAAAAATCGCTCAACCTGATTGGTATAAAATCGGAATTCAAAATTTCAAGGACTGATTATGGCGTAGGTAGTGGCGACTGGATGAATACGCTTGTAGTAGGGGATGAGGTTTCAGTCGTAATTGTGATAGAGGCAACTACAATGCAAATCAAAAATCCTAAATGAAAGAAAGGTATCGAATGATGGTTTTTGTTTTTACGAAGTTCACATAGACCAGGACAGGGAGGTTTATTAAGATAAGCACACCATTTCCTTAAACCTTGTCAGGATAGATATTCATGGAATGCGTACAGTCCAAAAAATAACAATAGAGCTCCTGGCATGAATCGCACGTAGATGTTGTTTTGAAAAAAGCCCGACAGTTTTTGCGACACCGTTGCAAGTAATGTGAGAGAAGCGAGAGCGCCAATGGCTGTTCCCAAAACAAAGCTATTCATGCGAAGCGAGGTATCAATGATTATCCACCCTTCAGCCTTCAGATAGGCAACTACTCCAATCCACCAAGGTATAGCTTGCGGACTAAGGAAACCCAAAATCAAACCTCTTCGAAATCCGCTCTCCATAAAGCTTCCCAGTTTACTGCCTGTGTGTTTTCGAGCTGACCACAAACCAATTGCACCCAACGAAATCATCACGATAGCGGCAAGTAGTTTAAAGTTTTCTTGTACAAACACAGAAGAGGTAATCCAAGATTCGAATCTCACAGCTATCCACGCGTATGGATATTCAGTAAGCGCCACAGCCAATGCGAATTTTAATGCTGTTTTTAGTTTGTTCTCCAGCCCCAATTGTATTACAATAATATTCAGTGTACCAGGAAGGATTGAGCCAATGAAGCTAACAACGAGACCGATAGTGAAAACTTGAACAATCATTAAAATAAATTTATCAGCGCACCTCAATACCTTTCGTAAACCGGAAAGTCAATTGGTTAGCAAATTTAGGTTTGATTGCTGTTGAGAGAATGACAATCTCAACGTTCGCTCGATTTTAATTACGGTTGTGTCAATTAGTGGACAATTGGCGTTCCCAACGCACACGCTCTCTGCCTTTGGGTTATAGTCACACACGCAACACAACACACCCACAAATCTTCCTTCGCGTCCAGCACAAGACTCCTTTCCGCTTCGTTCCTTCCTCCTTCAGTCATCAAGCTTGCAGTCCACCGACTGCCATTGTTGTGCTCGACCTTAAAAACAGGTGTCTAAAACTTTTCTCTATCTATTCAAGAACTTTATTGAATAGTTTTTTGTATATTCATCACCTCCGCAACAATCAAACTTGATGAACAAAAGGCAATTCAAAGACGGTGTTTACAACGAGCTGGCAAAGATTACCAAGTCATTGGCCAACCCACACCGGTTAGAGATCATAGAGCTGTTAGCACAAGGAGATTGCGCGGTCGAGCAGATTGCAGAACAAACTCATTTGTCAGTTGCCAACGCATCACAGCACCTTCAGGTTTTGAGGGCAGCACAGCTCGTTGATGTCGACCGCAAAGGCAATTTCATCCATTACCAGCTCGCTAATGAAAATGTGTTCAGAACCTGGAAGGCTTTACGTGAGTTGGGCGTGGAGCGAATTGCAGCGGTTGAGAAACTGGTAAAGGACTTTAGGAAATCCAAATTCGATTTTGTATCGGTAACGATCGATGAGCTAGTTAAAAAAATTTATTCGGGAAGAGTTACCCTTGTAGACGTGCGTCCCGAGTCAGAATACAAGAAGGGACATATTGCGGATGCTATTTCTATTCCGCATGATCAATTGTCACAGCGACTGAAAGAACTTCCCAAACGCACGGAGATCATCGCCTATTGCCGCGGGCCATTCTGTGTCTTCGCAGATGAAGCTGTGGCGCTTTTAAGAAAGGCAGGCTACAATGCATCACGACTTGAAGAAGGTTTCCCTGATTGGAAATTACAGAGGCTGCCGGTGGAAATTTCGATGAATTTAAAAATTACAAGATGAACCAACGCAACGTTCAACTCGGCTTAAAACAAAACTGGAGGCAATTCATATTGTTGGTTGTCGTTAATGCTTTCGTGGGCGGCATGGTTGGTCTGGAGCGCACGATCATTCCTCAAATAGCTGAAGCTGATTTTGGATTGGCTGCCAAGACGGCCATCCTCTCTTTCATTGCTGTGTTCGGTGTGACCAAGGCGATAACCAATTATTACACTGGCACCTTGGCAAACAAATTTGGAAGAAAAAATTTATTGGTTGCCGGTTGGTTGATTGCGCTGCCCGTTCCTTTGTTGTTGATTTATGCCCAGAGTTGGAACTGGATTATCGCAGCAAATATTTTCTTGGGACTCAGTCAAGGGCGTACCTGGTCGAGCACGGTTGTGATGAAGATTGATTTGGTTGGAGAAAAAGACCGGGGCTTTGCGATGGGATTGAATGAGTCTGCCGGGTATGTGTCGATGGCAGCAATTGCTTTCATTACAGGATGGATCGCGGGCAACTATGGTCTGCGGCCTTACTCTTTCTACATCGGTATCTTGCTAAGCGCAATTGGTTTGCTCATGAGTTGGCTGCTCATCAAAGACACACATCACCATGTAAAACTTGAATCAAGTTCAAGCAGAATTCCAAAACTCAAAAATGTTTTTTTTGAAACTACGTGGACACACAAGAACCTTGGCTCTATAACACAAGCCGGACTTGTGAATAATCTCAATGACGGAATGGTGTGGGGGCTTTTTCCTTTGCTGTTGGTTTCGAAAGGTTTTGGCCTTCATCAAATTGGCATCATTGTCGCCATCTACCCGGCAGTCTGGGGTTTTGGACAGCTTTATACAGGTAAGTTAGCAGACAGGTATTGCAAGAAAACATTATTATTTCTCGGCATGCTCATGCAGGGCATTGCATTGCTCGCCATGGCATGGGTAAATTCATTTGCAGGGTTCATTGTGTTGTCTTCGTTACTTGGAGTTGGGACAGCGATTGTCTATCCAACTTTTCTTGCTGCTATATCGGGTTACACACACACCGATCAGCGGCCGAAAAGTTTGGGTGTTTTCAGATTGTGGCGTGATCTCGGTTATGCCTTCGGTGCTCTGCTCACAGGATTGATAGCCGACCGGTTTGGTTTAGTTGCACCGATATTAGCAATAGGCTCGTTGACGGTAGCCTCTTCTGCCATAATAAAGTTTAGAATGAGTTGCACATCGCGTGCACCCTCACTCACATCACCCAAGGTGAGCGCAAACACCCCGTAAATATATAATGCCGTAAATCTTTTTATAAAAAAAATACTCATCATTATCAATGATGCGCCTTACGGAAGCGAGAAAGCTTACAACGCACTCCGGCTCGCCAACCAGCTGAACAAAGATCACAGTGACATAGAGGTTAGAATATTTTTGATCGCGGATGGTGTGAATTGTGCATTGGCCGAACATGCTACGCCAAAGGGATTCTATAACATCGACCGGATGATTAAACTTGCCATTGCTCACGGAAGCAAAGTCAAAAATATGCGGAAGTTGTGCGGACTCTCGGGGTTTAACTCATCTATCATTAATTGAAGGAACTGAATTGAGTTAGCATCCTAATTCAATTCAGCTTTGGTAAAACCCACGGTCTCTCGATACATCTAGGGTGAATGTCAGTGTTAATTTTGAACACCTGCAGCCGCAGCAAGAAGTGCTAAAAACCAAGAACTCACGTGCAGAAAGCCATCCATGATCGCACACTATCCGTGTATTACACCCAAGCACTCCTTCCATAAAAAATCCTGCCGCTACAAACCTTTGATAGCAACCGCTTGTTACTGAATACATAATGGATAAAAGCGATCCAAGCCAGGGACAGTAAAATGAATAAGGTTTGAAATAAGGCGGTGGAATTTCCTTTTTTAAGCAACCACCTGGTATCAATTAAAAATAAAATATTCACTGCAATAACCCATGCAGTAGTTGTTGGGTAATAGGTCGAATCCATAACAAGGTTTTGTTTATTTTGATGATGCAAAGTTGCCGTGCTGCCTTTTCCTATCACATGGACAAATCGATTTTTCGCAAGCTCTTTTCAAGCATTTTAATTGGAAGTTCCGGATTCGGAATTTTCTGGATGGAAAGGAATCCTTAACCGAGGAACAAGCTCTCACACAAAATGTGATCTTGGAATTTGATATTATTCTACGGGTCAGCAGCGCTATGGCGGAAGAAATGAAAAAATTTGAAGCTGACCACGAGGGCTTGCACCAATTGGTGATATTTTGTTATTGAAAAATTCAGGTAAAATTGCGGAAGCGGAAGGAAAATATATTCTCCATTCCGAGCTTAGCGACCGGATCGTTGCTCAATTAGACAAAGCTGAGAAAGCGATCAACGCCTAAGGAAGGTAAACGACAGCGTAGAGGTCACAAATTGATGAGTGATATTCTGCTTAGTATTGGATATCGTTAATTCTGACCTTAAAAATGCCAATCACACATTTCCCGGCATCATTTTGAAATACTTCCGGTCAATCGCCTTCTGCGCGTAAACCATGGTAGTTTCAAGAGATGAATGTCTGAAAGTTTTTTGAATAAATTCCAAAGGAATGCCTCGGTCATACATGATCTGGCCTGCCGTATGACGCAGACTATGAGGTGAATATTTACCGCGACTTCGATCAATCCCCAACCTCTGAAATTTATCCTCGACCATGGCAGCAATGTCCCTTTGAGTGAGAGTAGGGAAGAGTCTGCCACGTGTTGCCAAAGAGTCTTTCATATACTTTTTCAACTCAACACGGGGAACATCAAACAAACGTATAATATCTTTCGCTCGGCTGGATCTACCTTTCCCCCACACATGGATTTTCCTCTCTTTAAAATGACAGTCTGGAACCGATAGCCGAAGTACTTCAATCGTACGGAAGCCATTCCAGGCCATCAAAGAGATCACGGCACGTTCGAGGGGAGAGTCACACAACTTCAACAAACGGTCACGCTGCCGGACCGAAAGGCTCTCTTTGTGATAACGTTTTGATTGGGCACGCGAAGATTGCACTTTAATCCCGGCAATCTCCCGAAGCGATTGCTGACTGATCAAACCCAATCCTTTCCTGACAAGCAACTGCTCTTTCGACAAATGCTTCGGATCAGTGTTTTGATAAAGCAGGGCCCACTCACAAAATGCTTTTAGTATTGACTTGTAAAGCCGCTTGGTGAAATCAGAAAGGGCAGGAGAGTTGATGAACTTTTCGGCCCATCTTTTATTGAACAGGTTTAAGTCATTGTCGATGGACTCAAAGAATTGATTTAAGACAGTAGCATAGGTATTGAGCGACTTATCACCACGGAGCCGGTCTTTACGGCTGGCCAGAAACAACTTGACGTAAATATTCCCGATGGGCAGTTTCTTTTCGAGAAGGTCATTTACTACAAAATGGATTTCTTTCTCTTCAAGGAATGACTTAAACCGCCTAAGGATGGACTGCATGGTAAGGCTCATATCCAATACATAATCATCCAGTTGCACTATCAGATCCGCGCCTTCAGTACAACTCTTTAGAAATGTCTTTGCATTCGTGCGATAGTTTCCGGTTTTGCCGTAGTGTTTGCCAAGCCACAGTTCGTATTGCAGCAATACCTGCGAGGCGAGGAGTGTGGATTTTCTGATCGAGCTATTGGTCCTGGCGATCTTTTTCATGAATGGTTTGCATGGAGAAAGGCAAAAAACCGAAAATGAAATTGTTTACTAAATAACATAAAGATATATTTATTTACTAGTAACAATATCTAAATTTATATATAAATGTATAGATATGAAAACGCTTAGAAAAAATGTTGATCTCGATATCGAAACCGTTGCAATTTTAATGATCGAATCAACCTTGAATGGCTTCGGAACTTTAAAGCCGTTCCTGGAATCCATCTTGGAGGGGCATGCCGCTAAATGCAGAAAGGCTAGACCTAAAGTGTACGAGGCAATTCTTGAAAAAAAGATCAAAACAATAACCAAAACTGCTAGAACGAAGCTGGCCCGGTAGCAAGAGAAAAGGACAGGCAAAGAGAAACTGAATTCATCGCGAACCAATGCGGTCGGGCCATCATGTTTTGTAGGTTCACTCAAAACAAGTAATTCAGCTTTAGAATTAAACCCTTAATGTTCGGAGTATGAAACCAGGCTTCATAATTGGAGAGAAAATTCTATGGACATCAGTGGTTTGTCACAAATAGTAAAAGGAATGCTATTGATTTTCCCTATCAAGCAATCCTTGCAGAAATCCAAAAGGAGAATAAGGTTCTTCTAGTGGTGTGTCCAGGTGAATTGGATCGGGGCAAGCACCGCCCCCAGATTCAGGCGCGAATTCGATTCCCCATTTTCCAAACGGAGCAATGGTATCCTCTTGCGTACCTTCTAAAGGTTTAATGCAGCCAGTCTTAGTCTTTAGAAAGTCCCATTCCAAATCACTTAAGGTAAGAATATCTCGAACAGGGTCATCTTGATGGTTGCCGATCACAAATAACTGAACAATGTCAGCGCTAAGGTGAGGCTTATGTGCAGAAAACACCTGGCTATACATCTCAAATGTTTTCTGTCGGAATCTACCGCATATTTCGATCACGAATTGGTAGTAACCGGGAATCAATTGATCGGAGAGAATGAGAGAGATATGTTCGGTAGAATTGGGCTTTACTTCCAGTAACTTGGAATCTAACAGTAGTTCAATCTTGCCACCCTCGACGTTTTTCAGATTGAATTCAAATTTCACGGGCTCAACAATCCCTTTGAATTTAAATTGCCTTAATATTCTACTGTCAACGGTTTTGTAGTCAAGTGTCAGGACATTTATCTGATGTATCGTCAAATTATCCTGAGTTGGGTTGTGAAAGGTAGCATTAATAATACAATTATGCTCGGTGTAGGCCTTTCGCACTTCATTGTCATGCAAAAAGTAATCGAAGGAAAAAGGCCTTTGATAGGCATGGTATGCATCGAAGAAAATCTCATTTGGTAAAAACTCAAGGGGCCTAGCATTCGTATGTTCAGAGTTATTAACAATCCCTAGCCGAGCTCGTGCACTAGCGCTTTCGAAAATAATTTTTTCAAGCTACTCGCCTTGCCAACCTTCAATAGGGAAATAAAAGAGTTTTTTTTCGAGTAAGTGAAGCAGCTCATTGC
>CAZNCO010000014.1:0-19353 GCA_964571345.1 uncultured Ohtaekwangia sp. | reverse complement strand
AGCTTTCCCTAACCACTCACGAGCTTGCTCTGCCATTTCTTTGCGCTTCTGGTCATCCATGGCAAAAGTGAAAGCTTCGTAATAATTGTTACCTGCTTCTAGAAAGCTTTGCGTTGTTTTAAAGAACGTTGCTGCTTCTTTACCAAACCATGCAGCGCTATCAAACATGCCTGCTTTGGCATACAGATTTTGTAAAGAGTCGGCAAAGATAGCATTTTTTTCATTTGACGAAGCTTGTGCCTTTGCAGCTCTTACCTCACTGATAAGTTTTCTTTCCTGCATCGAGACCGTGGAGTGGCCTTTTGCTAATTGAGGTTTGGACGAAGTTGTATCAGTGGTCTTCAGCTCGCTTTCGTTTTCTACCACGGACTTGGGTAACATAAAAATAAGTGCAACAATGATTGCACTTATTCCTATTAATATTATCCGGGTTTTTAACATGAAGCGATCACTGATAAATTATTTCATTGGCCTGAAATGAATTCAAAGAGGAATTGGCTGATTGCGCATCGAAACTGGACGACTATTTTTCGGCAAGCTGCTTCACCTTTTCGCTGTTCTTGATTTTATTGACAAAAATCTTTGCAGGCTTAAAGCTTGGTATAAAATGCTCGTCAATCACGATAGCCGTATTTCTGGAAATGTTTCGGGCAATTTTCTTTTTTCTTTTCTTATTGATAAAACTTCCAAAGCCACGCACATAAATATTGTGGCCAGCAGCCATATTGGATTTTACGATTGTGAAGAATGCTTCTACAGATGCAGTAACATCCGCCTTGTCAATACCAGTCTTCTCAGTTATTTGGTTGATAATGTCTGCTTTGGTAATAATTTTTTTCAGAAAGGCTGCAAAGTTATACGCAGTTTCCTCAAACGCAAAATGAATTTACTGATTATCATACACATGTCTCACAATTCATTTTATGCTCGGTGAAATGAGAGTATTTAGAGAGATTCGCACAATTAATTATGACTAAAAAATTCTTTTCAGATAGAATAATTGGCTGGTATAAAGAGAACCATCGCGTATTGCCTTGGCGCGACACCAAAAATCCATATTATATATGGTTGTCGGAGATTATTCTTCAGCAGACCCGGGTAGCTCAGGGGTTGCCTTACTACAATGCTTTTGTTAAATCTTTCCCCACGGTAAACCACCTAGCAAAGGCATCGCTGGAACAAGTTTTGCATCATTGGCAGGGTCTCGGCTATTATTCGCGAGCACGCAACCTGCACAAGTGCGCGAAAATAGTTGCTGAAGATTTCAACGGCTCGTTTCCTAATAGCTACAACGAGCTAATTAAGCTCCCGGGGATCGGCCCCTATACAGCTGCAGCTATTGCATCCATCGCTTTTCAAGAGCCCGTGGCAGTGGTAGACGGAAACGTCTTCAGAGTTTTGTCGCGCATTTTTGAAATTGAAGAAGACATCGCAAGCCCTCAAGGAAAAATTTTATTTACAAAAAAGGCAAACGAATTAATTGATGCGCAGCAACCTGATTTCTTCAACCAGGCATTAATGGAGTTTGGCGCATTACACTGCTTACCAAAAAACCCTGGATGTGACGAATGTATTTTTTCAAAACAATGTGGCGCTAATCAGAAAGGGTTACAAAAAATATTACCTGTTAAATCAAAGAAGTTAAAAGTTAAAAGTCGTTTCTTTTATTACATCATTCTAAAGACAAAAGGAAAAATTTTGATGAAACAAAGAAGCGAAAAAGATATCTGGCATGGGCTTTATGATTTCTATCTGATTGAAACTTCTAAAGCCGTCCGCTCAAAAAAAATCATTGCACTTGATCCTCTCTTCAAGAATTCAGAAATAATTTCAGAAACAAAAAAAGTAACACATCTTCTCTCGCATCAAAAGTTGCACATAAAATTCATAGAGGTTTCTCTACCAGGAGTCAAAGAATTTGTTTTAAAAAAAGCTGGGCTCAAACTGTTCGCTCAAACACGAATTAATTCTCTACCGAAGCCCATTATCATTCAACGCTATTTAAATGGAGCGATTTAACGAAGAGCAAATGGCCATCCGCCCAGAAAAAAAGGATTAAGCAAGTGTTGATGAAGCCAGGCTAAGTGTGTCTATCGAAGATTAAGATTTTTGGTAACTTTACCACCCGGCTTGCTTTTTTGCAAGTCTTTTGAGCTCTGTAAAATAATATATATATATATATGTCAGGAGTAAATAAGGTAATTCTATTAGGAAGGCTGGGCAAAGACCCTGAAGCACGCACGTTGGAAAACGGAACTATGGTGGTAAACTTCACATTGGCTACTTCAGAGGTGTATAAGGACAGAAACACAGGGGAAAGAAAAGAAATCACTGATTGGCACAACGTGGTTCTCTGGAGAGGATTGGCAGAAACGGCCTCAAAATATCTTCACAAAGGCGACCAGGTTTACATTGAAGGCAAAATGCGCACACGTAGCTGGGAAAAAGATGGTGTTACACGCTACACAACAGAAGTAATTGGCGACAATATGTCGCTGCTGGGCGCCAAACAAGGTGGCAGCGGGAACAATTACGAACGGCCTGTAGCGTCAGTTAGTACGGCACCGGCAGATGATTATAAGTCATCTAACGAAAGTGCTACAGACGACTTGCCGTTTTGATTTTCAACGAACCAATAATCTGTTTGGAAGCAATTCTTTTACTAGATAAACCTCCCTTTGAAGTTCTCTCGGATTTAGTCTCGAGTGGCATGAACTGGTTTTACTTTTTCAGTTTTGCTGCTATTGCATGCATGCTTTTAATGTCTGCCATGATCTCCGCTTCAGAAGTAGCATTTTTTTCTTTGAAGGCCGATGACCTGGAAGACTGCCGGCAATCCGATGAAGATTCGAAGAAAAATGTAGTGGAACTTCTGAAGAAACCACGCTTGTTACTCGCCACGATTTTGATT
Source organism: uncultured Ohtaekwangia sp. (assembly GCA_964571345.1). Classification (GTDB taxonomy): domain Bacteria; phylum Bacteroidota; class Bacteroidia; order Cytophagales; family Cyclobacteriaceae; genus ELB16-189. Next base: position 16,442 of record CAZNCO010000014.1, on the reverse strand, counting down.
TGTAACAACTTTGTGAATGTGGGAGTGGTCACACTCTCCACTTTTTTGATGTGGGAGATGACAGGCACTCGAAAACCTGCGGAAACAATTGTAGGTATCGTAACATTTGTGGCCACCTTTGCCATTACTTTTTTTGGTGAAATTGTTCCCAAGGTTTATGCTACCCAACACAATTTGAGTTTTGCTACCCGTATCTCATCCACCTGGAAAGCTCTAGAAACAATCTGGAGACCTATATCCTGGCTGCTGCTGAGCATGAGTAATATTGTAGAAAAAAGAATTGAGAAAAAAGGATACAGCACAACAGTAGAAGAATTAAATCAAGCACTTGACCTAACCACCGGAAACAACGAGACAACGGAAGAGGAAAAAGATATTCTAAAAGGTATTGTTAACTTCGGAACGCTTACAGTAAAGCAGGTGATGAAATCCCGCGTGGATGTTTCCGCAGTGGATGTAGAGTTAAATTTCAAGGAGTTGATGGAGCAAGTCACGAAGTCTGGCTTTTCGCGCATTCCGGTTTACCGCGAAACTATCGACTCGATCGAAGGTATTCTCTACACTAAGGATCTTCTCCCTTACCTGGAGGAAAATGATAATTTTAAATGGCAAAAATTATTGCGTCCAGGCTTCTTCGTGCCTGAAACGAAAAAGCTGGATTCACTTTTGAAAGACTTCCAGGGCAAGCGCGTACACATGGCCATTGTTGTTGACGAATATGGTGGCACAGCTGGAATCATCACGTTGGAAGATTTGATTGAAGAAATTATCGGAGAGATCAATGATGAATTTGATGAAGTAAATACCGGTATTCAAAAAATTGACGATCGCACTTTCATCTTCGAGGGGAAAACTTCCATACACGATGTTTGCAAAACGCTGGAAATAGATTCAACATCGTTTGATGAAGTAAAAGGAGAGAGCGAATCATTAGGTGGTTTGATTCTGGAGATTCACAGCACGCTACCTAAAGTGGGCGATCAAATCACCTTTAATCGTTTTGTTTTCACCATCCTGAATGTAGATCAGAAACGTATCACCCGCGTACGTGTGAATGTGCAGGAAGAAGCCGTTCAAAATGAAGAATAGAATTATTGCCAATGGCGTGATGTCAATTGCCCTTTTGGCAACTTTTATGCAGACTCTTTCATCCTGCTCGGCAGATTATCAACCGAAACCAAAAGGATACAACAGGTTGATCTTACCGAAACAAGAATATCAATCGCTGCCTGACTCACTGCCTTACAAGTTTGACTTCTCAACTTCAGCCAAACTGATGAAGGATACTTCCTGGATTTCAGAAAAACATTGGGTAGAGATTTATTATCCAACGTTGAAGGCTAACATTCACATCACCTACAAAAAAGTAAACGGAAAAGAAGCCATTCTAAAAGAATTACTAAACGATGCTTACAATCTTACAAGCAAACAACAAATAAAGGCGAACGAAATAGACGAAGTCATCACACGAACACCAAGCGGAAAGACTGCCGTGATTGCAGAAATTTCTGGCGAAGTTCCCAGTCAATTTCAGTTCACGATGACCGATTCATCTAAAAACTTTTTGCGCGGGGCATTATACTTCAACACGCGCGTTCAAAACGATTCGCTTGCACCAGCGATTGATTTTATGAAGAAAGAAACGCTTCATCTGATCAACACTCTTGAGTGGAGAAAATAATTGATCCATTTGTCAATGTGCCAGTTGGCCAATTATCTTTAACATCGGCTCATTTATACATCCATCATTGGCTAATTTTTTTGAGACATCTATCGAGTTTCTAAAAGGCGTAGGTCCTCAGCGCGCTGCGTTGCTTCAAAAAGAACTGAAGATATTTTCCTTCGGTGATCTCATACAGCATTACCCCTTTCGCTACGAAGACCGCACTAAATTTTACTCAACAAAAGAAGTGCATGACTCCATGCCTTATGTTCAACTCAAAGGGAAATTCACCGACTTTGAATTGATTGGAGAGAAAAATAAAAAAAGATTGATCGGATATTTTGTTGATGGCGATGGAGAATTGGAAATGGTATGGTTTCAAGGAATCGCATGGGTGATGCAAAAAATAAAACCCGGTATTGAATATGTTGTGTTTGGAAAGCCAACACGTTTTGGCAATAAAATTAACATTGCGCATCCCGAAGTAGAGCCCGTTTCGGAATCTAATCAAAAAGGGAACTCTTTTCAACCCGTCTATCCGCTTAGCGAAAAACTACGCTCACGCTATATCGATAGCAAATTGATTTCGAAAATGGAATTAGAGTTGCTAAAAGCGGCTCAATCTCACATTCGTGAAACATTGCCTCAGCCATTAATCGAACAGCATCACTTGATTAGCAAACGCGATGCGATCAATAATATTCACTTCCCAAAAACACAAGAGCTGCTTACCAAGGCTCAGTATCGACTCAAGTTTGAGGAATTGTTTTATATCCAACTGAGGTTAATTAAAAACAAATTAGTGCGGTATAATAAATTCAAAGGACATGCTTTCACCGACACCTCACTGTTAACAAAATTTTATAAAGAGCATTTACCCTTTGAGCTTACGGATGCACAAAAGAAGGTAATTCGAGAGATTTATACAGACATGAAATCCGGTCGGCAAATGAATCGGTTACTACAAGGCGATGTGGGGAGCGGAAAAACAATTGTTGCTTTTATTTGCATGCTAGTGGCGATTGGTGGGGCAACGCAGGCGGCCTTGATGGCACCGACAGAAATATTAGCGCAACAGCATTACTCAAATCTCAAAAAATTTGCTGATAGCTTGGGTATTCCCATCGCATTACTTACTGGCTCGGTAAAGAAATCACAGCGTAAGCCTATCCATGAAAAGTTAAAATCAGGAGAGTTAAAAATTCTAATCGGCACACATGCCTTGCTGGAAGAAGGAGTGGACTTTCATGAACTAGGTATTGCCATCATAGATGAACAACATCGCTTTGGCGTAGCACAACGTAGCAAACTCTGGCAGAAAAATGTGAGCGTTTTTCCGCACGTTTTGGTAATGACGGCTACTCCTATCCCACGAACACTTGCTATGACGCTTTATGGTGATCTTGAAATTTCTTCCATCGATCAATTGCCAAAAGGCCGCAAACCGATTAAGACATCGCATGTATACGATTCAAATCGCTTGAATGTAAATGAATTCCTACGACAGCAAATCAATGCAGGACGCCAGGTTTATATCGTTTACCCTTTAATTGAAGAATCTGAAAAGCTGGATCTGAAGCATTTGATCGATGGCTACGAAAGCATGGCACGTGCATTTCCTGATGTACCCATCAGCATTGTGCATGGCCAAATGAAGCCCGATGCGAAAGATTACGAGATGGCTCGTTTTGTAAAAGGCGAAACAAAAATTATGGTAGCAACTACGGTAATTGAAGTAGGTGTAGACGTGCCCAATGCATCGGTGATGGTAATTGAAAGTGCCGAGCGTTTTGGCCTTTCACAACTGCATCAGCTGCGCGGACGTGTAGGCAGGGGCGCTGAGCAGTCATACTGCATACTTGTGACGAGCTACAAGCTTAGCGCGGAAAGCAAAACACGCATTGAAACAATGGTGCGCACCAACAATGGATTTGAAATTGCCGAGACAGATTTAAAACTGCGCGGGCCTGGAGATCTAATGGGCACACAGCAAAGTGGCGCACTTGACCTCCTCATTGCAGATCTTGGTAAAGACGGACAAATTCTTCAGCAAGCGCGCGAAGCAGCAACTGAAATTTTGACGAACGATCCCAATCTTGAGAAAAATGAAAACGCGGTTATCAAAACACAGGTCATGTCACTGCGAAAAACAGTTGTAAATTGGAGCCGGATTAGCTAAGTCACTTCTTCATAAACATATAGTCGACAGTGACATTTAACATCGCCTTAAGTCCAGTAATAAAACCATCCTCATTCAACATAAAGTCTGGAGTGTGATGTGCCGGCACAACACTTGGGTCTTGATTAGCAGGCATTGCCCCCACAAAGAAAAATAAGCCTGGTACTTTCTTTTGATAAAAAGCAAAATCCTCTGCGCCTGTTACTGCATGAATCTCAACCACATTGCCATCACCTGCTGCCTTCTTTAAACTTGGGATCATTTTGGTAGTAAGCGATGGGTCATTATAAGTAACTGGTGTTTTCTTTTCAATGGTGACTTCAGCTGTTGCCCCGGCACTTTCAGCGATCTTGGTTGCTGTCAACTTTATTTTTTCATGAATCTTATCTTGCATGCTTTCATCCAGCGTGCGAATGGTGCCAGCAAAAAATGCTTCTTCAGGAATGATGTTCTCGCGTATTCCAGATTGTATTCTTCCTACCGTAATTACGGCTGCTTCCTTCGTCAATTCCGTTTGGCGACTGATAATTGTTTGAAGGCCTGAAATAATTTGAGCGCTTACTACAATGGGATCAACTCCCATCCACGGTGCAGAGCCATGAGATTGCTTGCCTTTTACTTTTACACTAAACCAATCCGAAGCAGCCATCAAACCTGCGGGGCGATAGGTAATTTTTCCAAGGGGAGAAATAGACTGAATATGCATTCCGAAAATCACGTCTACTTTTGGGTTATCCAATACACCTTCCTTTACCATCAAATCAGCGCCCCCTTCCTCGCCCGCTGGCGATCCTTCTTCTGCCGGCTGAAAGATAAATTTGATGGTGCCTTTCATATCCTTCTTATTCTTCGCTAAGATTTCTGCTACTGCCATTAAAATGGCAACGTGAGAATCATGACCACAAGCGTGCATCACACCCGTCTCCTGGCCATTAAAAGTTGTCCTTACTTTCGATGCAAAAGGAAGGCTATTTCGTTCGGTAACCGGAAGCGCGTCCATATCCGCTCTCAAGCCAATCACGGGCCCAGGCTTGCCGGTTTCCAATAAGCCAACTACACCTGTCATGGCCACACCTGTCTGCACTTTCAAGCCCAGTGCTTTCAAATGTTCTGCCACCATGGCCCCAGTTTTTATCTCACGATTTGATAATTCCGGATTCTGATGAATCGTTCTACGCCACTCGATTACTTTGGTCTCAAGCTCTTTGGCCTGTTGATCAAGTCTAGCTTGAAGTTTTAGATTGGTTTGACCATAGGATGAAACAATGGCCAGTGTGAAGAGTGCAGCTAAAATTCTCATGAATCATTTTAAGGTTTGATGGAAATCTATTTACCACCAATCTTAAGAATGTTTTTCTTTAACTCAAATTACTTCGAATAAATCTCTTTGCCTGTCTCATCCCATTCCTTCCGGATATACGGATGAAACTCTTTGTCGAAAGGTTCTTTTGAATAAGCGATGATACGCTTTCTTTTTCCATTGGGATAATTTTCAATCCAATCTCCGATTTTCACGTTCCATTGATATTCCCCCTGCACGGCTATTGTTCCATTCTCGTGAAGCTGATAATAGTAGCCGTCTTTTTCGCCATATTCAATGGGCGTAATTTCTTTCAGATGCTTTCGCTCGTCTGGGTCATAATACGTCACAATGGATTCCTTCGGCCAACCTTTGTAGTATTTAGATTTGTCCTCGACAAGGTCTTGCCGGCTATAGCGCATCCACCGCCCATGTTTTGTGCCTTTAAAGAATATTCCCTCCTCCATCATCACCGGGCCTAAAAAGCGTTTATAAGGGCCATGCAAAAGAACTCCTTTCTTAGGATCAAAGCTGGAAGTTTTTCTCACCTCTCTGCGCGTATAATCATACCAATAAATATCTCTCGCAAAACCAGAAGGCTTGTCAGGTTTCTTCAATACGAAAAAAAGCTCAACCGTCATTTTATCTCCAAAACCTTTTCGGGTGAATCCTTTTTTGGTCTTTATTCCATAAAATGTTTTTCTCTTGGGCTTTTTCTTTTTAGTGACGATGGGCTCATCGATTTTTTCATCCAGTTCCAGGAGTTTGAAAGGCTTGTCTGTATCGAATGTAAATTGCCCTTCCTGCGTGCGCGGCTCATTCCCTTGCTGGCAAAAACCAGCCAACGGCAACATTAGGAAAAGAACTACTTTTCTCATTTTAAGTAAAACGAAAATAATAAAAAAGTATTTTAAGCACCTCGGGTAGAAGTGCTAATTCATTCGTTTGCTATCGATATTAAGCAACACACTATCCGTCAACATCATTTTCTGAAAACCAGAAATTTGATACCCTATCATGTTCTTTGAGCTTTTTTCTTCAAATTCAATTGAAAGCTGGCGTTTTGAGTTGAAAAGCAAATTGCGTTCTTCATAGACTGCCACAATTTTTCTTAAATCTTTAAACTGATTAAAATAGTAAAAATCAACAAACGGCACAGGCGATTTCAAATCTCCATCCACAGGTTTGAATTTAAAACTTCTAACGGTAAGGTTGCTATGCACATCTTTCCTTTCCTCTTTTACATATGTCCCCTTCAATGCCGGTTTGTTAATTGCATCAAGCTGACGAAATGCATCCAGCTCGTTGCTCCACTGAAGGGAATCTGGCTGAGTGGTAACCGTATCTGCTTTTCTATTCAGACTTGAGAATTTCTTCCATTTAGTTCCAGACAATATTTTAACCTGATTTGACACCAAACTATCAAAGTCAAAATACGACTTTTCGAATTTAATCTCGGTACGAGAACAAGACAAAGCAAGCAGCGAAATGCTGATACCTAAAAATAATCGCATTATTTTTCGATCAATACTGTGCCTGTCATTTCAGCCGGAACGGGTATGCCCATTAACGTGAGGATGGTTGGCGCCAAATCGCCAAGTTTACCATCTTTAATTCCCCCCTTGTAATCATCATCAACTAAAATGCAGGGAACTAGATTCGTAGTATGAGCGGTATTAGGTGTACCATCATCGTTAATCATCATGTCGGCATTTCCGTGATCGGCAATGATGATGATTGCATAGCCATTCTTTCGCGCAACTTCGGTAACCGATTCGTTACATTGATCAACGGTTTCGCATGCAGTTACGGCAGCTGAGAAAACCCCGGTATGACCCACCATGTCTGGGTTAGCAAAGTTCAAACAAATGAAATCAGCTGATTTTTTTTCAAGCTCGGGAATTATTTTATCGCGGATGTCTCGCGCACTCATCTCGGGTTGCAAATCATAAGTGGCAACCTTTGGCGATGGGCAAAGGATGCGCGACTCACCAGGGAAAACTTCTTCGCGGCCACCTGAAAAGAAAAATGTTACGTGCGGATATTTCTCAGTTTCCGCAATGCGGATTTGTTTTTTTCCTGCCTTTGAAACAATCTCACCCAGCGTATTATTCAAATTGTCTTTGTCGAAGATCACCTTCACACCTTTGAATGAGTCATCATAGTTTGTGAGCGTAACATAGTGAAGATTCAACTTTTTCATAGCTTGCTCAGGATAATCCTGCTGCGTGAGCACCATTGTGATTTCCCTGCCGCGATCCGTTCTGAAATTAAAGCAAAGCACCACATCTCCTTCCTGAATTTTGGCAATAGGATTCTGTGCTGCATCGGTCATCACTATCGGCTTAATAAATTCATCCGTCACATTTGCATCGTATGACTTTTGAATAGCTGCAATTGCATCTGTTGACTTCTCTCCCACGCCATGAACAAGCAAATCATACGCAAGCTTTACACGCTCCCAACGCTTGTCGCGATCCATTGCAAAATAGCGACCTACAATAGTGGCAAGTTTTCCGGTTGTCTTCGCCATATGAGCCTGAAGATCTTTAATAAAAGGCAGGCCACTCTTTGGATCGGTGTCACGTCCGTCTGTAAAGGCATGAACGAATAAATTTTTCATGCCGTTATTATTTGCAATCGTGATGATGCCTTTCAAGTGTTCGATGTGTGAGTGAACCCCACCATCCGAAACCAGTCCAATCAAGTGAACAGATTTATTATTTGCTTTGGCGTAATTGAAAGCCTCCAGCAAAACTTCATTATGATCAAGTTCCTTTTCTTCAATAGCTTTATTCACTCTCACCAAATCCTGATACACCACGCGCCCTGCGCCAATATTCATGTGGCCCACTTCGCTGTTTCCCATTTGCCCATCTGGCAGTCCAACAAAAAGGCCTGACGCCTGAAGTTTACTGTGTGGATATTTCTTATAAAGAGAATTAATGTAAGGAGTCTTAGCCGCATCAATGGCTGAAGCGCTTATTTTTTTTGCTAATCCCCAACCATCGAGGATCATCAACAATACTTTTTTGTTCATGCAATGAAAATTGAGTTGCAAATATAACTCACAGGAAGGCAATAACGTTCGTCAAATTACGCAGAAAGAAATTTTGATTCGGAGAATCCGAGTATTTTCTAACTAACGTGTGGTTTGTTAAAACCCATCGTCTTCTTTGTCGTCTTTCTTTTTTTCCTTTTTCTTAGCAGCAGATGCTCCGCCAGTTAGGTCATAGGGTGCCTCTAAATTGTAATAATTCAAACGGAATTTATTTATCCAAGCCAAAGTTTCGTCATCGCTTCCGGGAATGAAGATCAATTCACCGGCCTTTGCCTTGCTCGCATTTGATTTTTTGGTAATCAAGTCATTGAAACCCGGATCCGATGAGTGAATCATCAGGCGATTGTCTTCATAACCAAAATAATACCAGGCCTCTGGAGAAGCCTTAAAGAAAACATGAAACGCAGGGGTGCCATCTTCATTTCTGCGAATCTCCATGAAGCCTTCAAATCCGCCATTGATGTCGGTGCGGCCAATATTACTCACGCCTATAACACCTTCACTATAAAATGCTTTTTTATCCTGAGACCATTTCAGGTTTACATTTGGAAAAACAATAGGCGCACCCAACTGGGGAATAGTTGCAAGAGAAACATATCCCTGTTGCGATTTCGTTTCGTAATCTTTTGCGGTGCGCTCATCCGTGATGTTGGCAATTTTGTATAATAATTCCGCCTGATCTCCAAGGGCCTCGTTCGCTACTTCATTTTTGATAACATCCTGAAGTTTTAGCGCCATCATTTGGTAAGCGGCTGCAGGTATACCCATGTCGAGCATCATCAAGGAGTTCAGTTTGATTTCATTCGATTCGAGATTTCCCGAACCAATAGCACTGGCTTTTAAATTAAAGTCTTTGAAATTCTTAAAGAAATTTACGGGCCCTTCAAATTTTACTTCCTGCTTCTCTTCGTTGTAGTTAAATATCTTTCCAGACAGTTTTTCACCTGCCGCCTTTTGGCGATCTTCTATTTTAAATTCACCACTTTCCTTATCAAAGAAAAGAGATCCGCTTGGAAGGAAAAAATCGTCATCGCTTTCATCTTTCTTGTCAAAGATAAAGGTAATGTACAGGCTATTGTCTGACGCAAAGTGCAATCCGGCTTTTGCCTTTCCGCCACCCTCGGTAATGGAGTTATCAAAATCCAGATAAATTTCTTTCTCATCACCACTTTGATTGTATGCAATCCAGGTGTCATAGCCTTTTATTTTTCGCAAATCCAGTTTTACAAAACCTTTCAACTGCAAAGCCGGACGTGTGGCATACATCGTCATCTCACCTTTGTAAAAAATTCGAGGTGCTACCAAAAGTTTTTCTGCCGGATCAACAGCGCCATTAGCTACAGTTTGCATCGCAGCCGCTACTTTCTTGCGCTTCTTTTTCGCATCATCCGCAATCTGTTCGAGATGAAAGTCTGTCATTTTTATCGCGAAGGTGTCATTAGCTGCATTCACGTATTGGTAGGTTGCATAACCGGAAAATTCCTTACGGGAAACAATGTCAACTACACCCTCTGTTAAGCGGTGATAACCGTTAATAGTATCTAACACAATTACTGTGTTTTTTAATTGTCCGATCTTGGCATTTTCAAGGATCAAAACTTCATTGTGATCAGGTGTAATTTTTGCATCCGCAACGATGATGTAGGGAATACCACTAACTTTTAACTCCCCAGACCGAATGTTATACTCTGCTTTTTCTGCATTGAAACTTAAAGAGTCGAGATCTTTCCTGGTAGTATAGAAATACGAATTTTCTAACGGCACATCTGCCGCCTTGGTCATTTGAATTTTTTGTGTGTTCAAATCCCACACAGCCTTTGTAATAGAAGTCTTAAACTGAGCATAGGGAAAATCAATCGCTGCCACGCCTTCTATTTCAGGACTGATCGTTGCATAATTTTTTTGGAGATCAAATTCCAGACGCACATCTTTCCCTTGTAGCGCAGGCTTATCTGGGTTTCCCGTTTTTACATCAAACCGTGCATGCCTCGCGCGAAAATCATCTGTATTGAATGTCAACTCTCTTGAGAAAGCTTCAGAGCCGCGCGTAGTAAGCCAGCCGCTACCCGTAACACCTGTTTTAGAAACGGTAGCAACTCCATTAAGTGTTGCTGTATTTTTGTAAAGCGAGAACGGATCTTTAGTATTTTTTAATTTAAACTTATCCTGTTTTGGAAACCACTTTAGTTGAAAGTCTTTGATTTGCACGTGGGGAAATTTGACTGATCCAATTTGCATTTCCTTAATATCGCCCACACTGCCCTTACCTAAAACTGAGTCCTGATAAAAGACAAAATCTTTCGACTCAACAGTTGCAGCAAGATAATCTATCCGGCCCACTCCCCTTATCCCGTCATGATCAAGACTTAGCCCACCATGCATTTTTCCGGGACCACCAAACAAGTCATATCCAGAAGTAGGAATGGCGTGTGTAAAACCGAGCGAGTTATCGGGCATCGTATGCAACTTCTCCTTAAAGGATGGGAACATATTGTTGGAAACAAACGTGCCTTCAAAATTTATGGCAGCAGGGTCAGCATCATTCAAACTATCCAACTTGAATGGGGGAACGACAAAGAAAATAGACTGGTCATAGGCTCCATTCAAAATCTCCTGGCGATTGAAATAAATCACGCCTCCAGCGCTCGCATCCAGATTGGGGTAATGAGAATATTTAACACGACCTGACTTATTATCGGGGTGATTGATATAAAGTGTTCCGGATGTTTTATTACTTGCCTGAAGTCCCCCAGCCGCTGCTGCGGTGGAGTCGGTACCAACCATTGAGTTATTAACTCTTCTTCGGCTTCCATCTTTTTCAGTTACATAGAACCGTATAGAGTCAATTTGCTTCAAATCAACCGCGAAACTATCGTACTTAAACAAGAAATTCTTTCCTGTAATTTCAAAATTACCTGCATCAATAGTGCCCTTGAATTTGATGTTACGATTTTTAAGGAATTGAATAATGCTACTATCGGGCTTCACTCTTACTTTCAACGAATCGCTCACTTTAAATTCTTCAACACCCCATACCGTCATGGTATTTTTTTTCAAATTGATAGAAGCATTTGCAACCGTATCTATCAACGAGTGAATTTTCAAATTATCGTAATCAACTTTTCCCTTCACGGCTTCGACCAGGTGCATTGATTTTTCTTTCACGTGAATTTTTCCGCTACGGCTATCATAATCGATCGCGCCTTTCTGAGCGAGAAAGTCAGCAGCCATTCGCACAGTATTCAAGCTTTTATTGGGCTCCACTAATTCAAAGACAGAAAAGTCGGGAGAGTTTATTTTGTTGGCATAATTAACTACCAATGCCAGTGGGTGAAAATTAAATCCCTGCCCTCTCAGCAATCTATAGTCTTCCGGGTCATAAAAATCATGCGACTCAATGACCATCGGTGCAATGTGTGCACTTCCCTGAATGGAAAGGCTCATGCTGTCCGTCTTCAAATTCCATCTGATATTATCTGCACTAAAGTCAACTCCAAAATAAGAAGAGGCAAAGGGTGCTTTTTTTAAATTGGTATTATCCTTTGAGAGCTGCAGCACTTGATTCTTGAAATCAAAACTCATTTGCATCGAAGGATGCGTAATCGAATCATACGCGCCTTGGTAAATAGTAATGCGCGTGTTATTTGAAATAATAACCGAATCTTTGAAGGTAAAAGAAAGGGACTGGGCTTTGAATTTCTTCTCAGACCGCCCGCTCACTTCAATAGTAGCCGGATCATTGTTTACATTTTGGCTGGTAACACTTGCTCCCAACATTCCAAATCCGCCTGTGTATTTCAAACTATCTGATCCTAATCCTGCCATTGAAATATTACTTTCATAAGATTTAAACCTTGGGTAAACAGCCGCCTTTTTTAGTTTGTGATTAATACTCTTGAATTCTAAAATGCCAGGTACCCGCGAAGCCAGTTTACCTCTGTATGTTAAATTGCCTTGTACCGCTTTAAAAGATGGCTGATTGGTTTTAAAATGATATTTCTTTAACTCATAAAAAACTGAGTCAGATCCTAAGCCAGCTGGGCTCCAGTCAAACGAGCCGCCATCCCCAACAAACAGACGATCCCGCAGTGAGTAAGTACCTTTAGTATTTTTTAGAAAGGCAGAATCGTAGGGCGTGACGAAATTTAATGAAACACGATTGAAGACTATTACCGGCCCATACACATCGGGCTGAACAATTGGCTGTTGCCACGCAGGAAGCGAAGCGGTAGTCGTGTCAGCTGGTGGTGGTGAGTAGGCTTGAGTTGTGTCAACTACAGGCGTTGTTGGTTCGAGGTAGTCGAAAGAAAAATCGTCATCAGAAGCATAGAGTTTGAAAAACTTTTCGAATGCTAACGCATGATGGATGAAGAAATCTCGGCATTGCTGAAAGAAAATGTTGGCTTGGTTAGGGTTGCTTTTTTGTATCGTTTTCCCAGCCACTTCCAGGTAATCCTCCAGTTGGGCCGGCTCAATTTTATGAACATCCAAAGCTGCAACCAAAACTCCATAATAGTTGACGAAGTGAGGCTGTAACTTGTAGCCTTTTTTCTTCATCATACGTGCCTGCTTTTTGACCATGGCTTGTTGCTCAGGCGAAAGGTTGATCCAGGCATTGCCAAATGAAGCACCGATGGCCGAGGCATCAATACCCTTCGTATTTTCAAGCGCTACACGCACGCTATCCTGAAAACTAAGAGTATTCGAGTTATCCGTTTGCGCAAAGCAACGCGCACTTAGCAAGAGAAGCCAAAAATATTTTAACGCTTTTTTCACAAAATACAAAGGTGTGAAAGTTCGGAAATTATTGCCGAAAGTTCTAATGCAACGGGTTCAAAGCGTAAACGATAGGAAAGACGTAAATAGTATCAGTTACCGAATTCTATTAACGTGCCGAAAATTTCTTTTTCCCTTCCTCCAGGAATTTCACAAAACGATCCACGTTAAGATCGTAAGGCTTTGGAGAAACCATTACGTTTTCATCGTTGTCCACCAACACATAAAAGGGTTGTGCATTGTTGTTCAACCTTCTTATCTGCAAATCTGAGTTTTGTTTGCCAATGGTTTTCTTTACTTTATTATCGTAAGTGGAGGTATACCATTCGCTTTCCGGTAGTTCAGTTTTATCATCCACGTAAAGTGCTACCACCACAAAATCATTTTTCAGTCTATCCAGAACCAGGGGATCGCTCCATACACGAGCTTCCATCTCGCGGCAGTTAGTGCACCCATGCCCTGTAAAATCGATAAACAATGGCTTATGCTGCTGCCGTGCACATTGAAGCGCTTGCTTGTAATCAAAATACCCTTTAATGCCATGTGGCAAATGAAGGAACTCATCGTATTTCGGTTCATCACAAATTTCATTCGCTACATCCTTTCGTGTTGCTCCAATCAAATCAAAATCATGCGTGGCCATCGGAGGAAGGTAACCGGCCAATGCCTTTAAAGGGGCACCCCACATCCCTGGCACTAAATAAATCGTGAATGAGAATACAATCATCGCCAGCACAATACGCGGCACATTTACAATTTTATTTTCGGCATCCTTGCCCGTGTCTCCCGGAAGCCGGAAGCCTTTCATCAGGTATACGCCAATCAAGATGGTGATCACGATCCAAATGGCAATGTTGACTTCACGATCCAAAATCCTCCAATGAAAAGCTTGGTCGGCAATACTGATAAACTTAAAAGCCAGCGCAATTTCAATAAAACCCAAAACTACTTTTACCGTGTTGAGCCATCCGCCTGATTTAGGCAACGACTTTAACCAATTTGGAAAAAATGCGAAGAGTGTAAAAGGAATCGCAAAGGCTAGGCCAAAAGCAAACATGCCAGTGATCGGCTTCAAAAATTCTCCACCGGCCGAAGACACAAGTAAACTTCCTGCGATAGGCCCAGTGCAAGAGAAAGAAACCAACACCAATGTGAACGCCATAAAAAACACTCCCAACAATCCACCCTTCTCCGATTGCTGATCCATCTTGTTGACAAAGCTTCCCGGCAAGGTAATTTCAAACAAACCTAGAAAAGACAAACCGAACACAATGAATACAATGAAGAAAATCAGATTAGGTATCCACTCGGTAGAAAGATGATTCGCAGTTTCTGGCCCCATCAGTGGCGCAAGGGCCGCACCGATTAGTGTATAAATCACAACAATTGACAATCCATAAATCAAGGCCTGGGTCTTTGTTCCGCGTCCAGTGAAAAAACTCACTGTCATTGGAATCATTGGGAAAACACATGGTGTGATTAGTGCTGTAAGGCCGGCCAGAAACGCGATCAAAAAGAAACTCCACAAAGAGGTTCCATCTTCTGCTTGCTTTAATGACGGATCAAGAATAGGGCCTTGAACTTTCGAGCTTTGCTGTGTTTTTTGAATTGATTGAGCGATGGTATCGATAGATACCGTTGGCGCACTTGCAGGTTCTTGTTTCTGAGTCTGCTCTTGTTTTTCTGCTGGTTTGTTTTCTTTGACCGCACCCTCTACTTTGATGTTATCAAAAGTAAATTCACCGTCACCTGGCACACATTGGCCTGTTAATTCTGTACAAACCTGGTATTCATACGATCCGGAAATTTTCACCGGTGCTGACAGAATTTTCACCTTCTGTCTGAACTCGCCTCTGCCTTTGAAAATTTTTACATCACATTCAAAAATCTTGTCATGTTTATCCATTGGATTGATCGCCCTGATCTCACCAATTTTTTGATAGCTCTTGTCTGGAACAAAAGTAAATGAAGTTTTAATTGGGCCATCTTCACAATTAAATTCCGAAGAATACAAATACCAGTTGTTATCAATCGAAGCTGAAAAAATGAGTTCGATTGTTTCACCGGCTTTTACCGTTGAAAGGGAAGTAGAGGTACTCCATTTTGCTGGTTTAAGAATTTGTGCTTGCCCTGCCAGGGAGATCGTTAACCCAACAGCAAAAAGTATTTTTTTCAAATTCATAGAATAGTTAATAACGTACAAATTAAACACAGGCTTCTAGATCTTAATTGTCTATCAAAAAACGCTAACCTCTCGGTGAAGTTCAGAACATAATGTCTCTGAAACGTCAAATCGACAATCTTTAACGAAGCCTTAACATTATTCGATAAATAAATACTATTTCTGACCTTCCGCCATCTTTTCAGCAGTCTCAGCAATTTTCAGCTGCTCAATAAAGTCATCTACCTCTCCGTTCATGATGGCTGGCAAGTTATGTTGTGTGTAGCCAATACGGTGATCGGTAACTCGGCTCTGCGGATAATTATATGTGCGAATTTTTTCAGAGCGATCACCACTACGTACCTGGCTTCTGCGTGACGCCCCTATCTCAGCTTGTTGTTTCTCGACCTCCATTTCGTACAACTTTGTGCGCAACATCTGCATTGCTCTTTCACGGTTTCCATGCTGGCTGCGCTCTACCTGGCAAGTAATCACGATACCGGTTGGCTTGTGCGTGAGTTGTACCTTTGTTTCCACCTTGTTCACATTCTGACCACCTGCTCCGCTAGAGCGTGCAGTCTGAACTTCAATGTCTGCCGGGTTAATTTCGACATCTACATCCTCTGCTTCCGGAAGTACAACCACTGAGGCAGCCGAAGTATGAACTCTTCCTTGTTGCTCCGTTTCAGGAACGCGCTGAACACGATGAACGCCAGACTCATACTTCAATAAACCATAAGCCCCTTCACCCTCTACACTGGTTATTACTTCTTTATACCCGCCTGCAGTTCCTTCCGTTACGTCAACCACCAGAAATTTATAACCTCTTCTTTCGCAGAATCGCTGATACATCCTCCAAAGATCACCGGCAAAAATTGCGGCCTCATCACCACCCGTGCCCGCGCGTATTTCAAGCACCGCATTCTTTTCATCATTCGGATCCTTCGGCATCAGCAATTCTTTGATGTCTTCTTCCAATTTGTCGCGCTTTGGCTCCAACTCATCTATTTCCATTTTGGCGAGCTCCCGCATCTCGGCATCTTTCTCGGTTTGCAAAACCTCTTTTGCGTGCTTGATTCCATCCAAAGCAATCTGATACTGATTATACTTCAACACAACTTTTTCGAGGTCGCGATATTCCTTGCTCAATTGCTGAAATCTCTTCTGGTCTTTCACCGTTTCGGGTTGGCCCAAAAGCTGGCTCACCTCTTCAAAGCGGTTCTTAATATCTATTAATTTATCAATCATATCTTTAAAACGGGGCGCAATTTAATCAAAATTCGAGCTTGCGCGGATTGTACG
>CAZNCO010000013.1:0-20827 GCA_964571345.1 uncultured Ohtaekwangia sp. | reverse complement strand
GTATTAGGATTTAGCACAGGCGATTATCAAATAAGATTATTCCAGGATCAATCAGCTGCAACTGGATGCACTAGTATGATTTATTCAGGTTATAAACCGTTCTCCCTTAGTGGGCCTCCGGCTACTTTAGATACCGCAGCGGTATATGCTAATCGCTGGATAACTTCACCTGCGCTGAGAGATCGCATGATTACTTATTCAGATGCGGCAACTGCGGAGATGCTGATCGATATCAAGCCGAGCGGGGAGCCATCGTATGAGCTGCGCATGGAACTAGTGCAGCCAGTTGATGCATCTCAATCAAAGTTGATTGATTGGACAGTCGTTAATACTGTTAATACAAAATATGAATTTGATGCTACAAATCTTTATGCTGGCATTTACAAGCTTTCAATTCGAGACGCTCTTGGATGCCAGAAGGATTATAGCATTACAATTGATGTTAATACCAACATCTTTATTCCAAATATCTTTACTCCAAACGGAGATGCCTCGAATGAAACTTTCTATATCAGAAACTTACCTTCCGGGTCACACCTAACGGTTAGTAATCGGTGGGGAAACCAGGTGTTTTCTTCCGACAACTATGATGGTAAATGGGATGGAGGAAGTCAAACCGATGGAGTCTACTTCTACCGTCTGGTTACGCCCGGGCAGGTTTACACTGGCTGGGTTGAGATTATGCGTGCAAATGGAAGATAGTTAACGTTAGATGCCCTCCAGAAACGCAAGTGTATTCACACCATCCGCAAAGTCATCAGCTTCTGGAAACTGAGCTTGCCCGAAGGGAACGCTTCCTTTGAACCACCCTTTTGCCGAGACAATACATTGAATTTTTTCCTGCTGCTTTTTAATTTTTCCCTTTAGCTCCGCTTGATTGGAATAGTATTCGAAATAAAGAACTGAGATAGGGGAGACGAGGTTTTCATTTTCTGTAACAAGAAGAAATCCGGTATCTAGAAAATCATTTCGATTAACCAAAAAAATGGACTTACGATAGTCGTAATTGTTTACGTATTTGTTATGGTGGATGATGGATGAAAACCCTTCCCAGCTTTTGAACATTGTATTAAATTCGTAACCCACAGGAACAAATAACTTCGACACATTTCTGCACCCCAATCCAAAATACGTGAAGACATCTTTTCCCAATTCCTTTAACTCGTCAATTGGCTCTTCACCCAAAATCACGGCACAAGAAGATCTGTTCTTTCTAATAATATGTGGCTTGTTTCTAAAATAATATTCAAAATATCTGGCCGTGTTGTCACTACCTGTCGCGATAAAGGCATCTACTTTATTCAATCGTTCTTCAATAAAAATTTTCCCTGCAAAACGAGGATCTATTTCAATGATCTGGTCTTTAATGAAGTGAATCAGAACTGAGTCTTGGGAGCTTGGCTTGATATATATCTGATGCCCCGAAAGCAGCACGCACATTAAATCATGAAATCCCACGAGGGGAATGTTGCCGGCCATTGCTACCCCTATTTTTTTCGATTCTTCTTTAAAGGAGTACTGTGAGGTAAGAGCCGTTAGTTTTTCCTTGTTAAGCAATTTTTGAATTCCCTGTAGGGCAATTTCAACGTTTTCAGGAATAAACCATGGGTTTTCCATCCGTACCTTTTCGAAGAGAATCTCTTTTTTATCCTCGCCTAGCTCCGATAACCGTTGTCCTAGTTTTACAAATGCTCCAATCCTGTTTTCTAATGTCATAATGCGAACCTTTGCCGGATTTCTTTGTTTTGTAGGATAAATTCCTTAACCGTATTTTTGCGGTGAAATTATTGAAAACTAGGCTATGGCCATCAAAATAACAGAAGAATGTATCAATTGTGGGGCATGCGAACCAGAATGCCCAAATACTGCCATTTACGAGGGTGGCAGGGAATGGACATGGGCAGGTGGCACTAAACTTACCGAAGTAAAATTGGAAGATGGATCGCTGGGCGATGCGAAAGCCCTTCAACCTCCTGTTTCTAATGAATTTTATTACATCGTTTCAGGAAAATGTACCGAATGTACGGGCTTTCATGAGGAGCCTCAGTGTGCAGCAGTTTGTCCTGTTGATTGCTGTGTTCCAGACCCTGATTTGGTTGAGACCAAAGAAGAACTTATGGCGAAGAAGTCCTATCTACATAACGAAGAACTTCAGTCGTGAGGTTTTCTGAATAATTTCCCAAATTCAAATCCCACCCTAAGATTTACTTTATCTCCGTATAACGGCTGGATGGACGTAGCCGCCATATTATATAGCAGTTCTAAATAGCCCGTTGTATTTTTACTGATCTTAAAATCTTTTCGAACGCCTCCGAAGACAGACCAATCCCATTGATAACGGTTGGCTGGATAAATATTTCTTGGTAAACGCACGTACATCGTTTCTGGAATTAACCGAAACGAAAAGCCATGTATCCACCTGTAGGTGATCATTATTCTAGGACCAAAAAGCTGAGCCGTGTAATTGCCCCTGAAACGAGATCTGTTTAATGATATTCGCTGGTTCCAACCGAGCGCCAACGACCAATGTTTCGACAATTGTTTGGTGACGTAGGGGTTTAAATCAATAGCCGTACCTCTTGCGGTATATAGGAATAAATTGACGCCAGCGATGAAATTGTGGTTTAGCTTGGCTTTAGTTTTCTCTTTTTTATAATAGTAGGCTGGTGCCTGATATTTTAGCGTGTCTGTTTTAAACACAGCAGTATCTTGCGCCATTAGGGCGTGAGTAAGAAACGAGAAGAAGCAAATTGTTATTGCCCTTTTCAAAGGTCAATTCCTTTGCAACAAAAGTAGTTAGTAAAAAATAAATATTAGTAATCTGAATAGTCAGTCGGGAACAGAAGTAAGATATCAGCTTTGCTGACGGTATTTTTATATTCTTCGATCGTTAACAGATTTTTCCACTGCGGATCATTTGAAAAAGCCTTCCAGTGCTCATCCCGCGAAGCCATGTTTTCAAATGTGGTCATGTACACAAGATTGGGCATCCGACTTCCAGCTAAAACTTCTGCATAAAACACGGCATTGAATCCACGCCTTTTGAAAAGACCGACTTCATCTCCATCGTTGAACATTTTTACCTTGCTCTTATAGAGCCTTTCGGTTGGACCTTCATAGCTACGCAACTCATACACGCGATCTTTTCGGTTCCCCTTAAGTTGAGGAGGCTCCATCTTTGTCATCTTTGGAAAGGCCTTCATCAACGTTTTTTCAATTCTTGCGTAAGGAGCATTGTCGTGCGCAGCATTCCAATATTCAGCGCCATCCTTTTTCAATTGCATGTCATTATCAAGGCTGTTATTAACCTTTTGAAATTCATCTAACGAAGTGAATGGAATAAGAACATAGACCAACTTGCCGTAGGCTGCCGTGTCACTTGCAACAGGTTTAAATACTCCAATGTTTTTTTTACCCAAACGATGCAGAGCAGGCAAATAGGCCTTTTCAAGATATTGATCAACAACTTGTCCTTTCGATCTATCTTTTAACTTATAGATAGTTAATGAATAGAGCTCTTGTTTTTGTGCATTAGCAGAAAAAATACTGAATAGGAGCAGTCCTGCGACCAAATTTCTTAGTTCTATTTTCATTTTCGTAAGTATGAGATTAATCGTGGTTAAGGATTTTAGCTATCCAAGCGAGGATCAAAGCGGACACAATAAACACAAGGTGAATGATGATTTCGTAGGTGAGTGACTGGAAGCCTTCAGTCTTTGCTTCTTCATGAATATCTATAAACGTTTTTAACAAGTGCACTCCGGAGATAGACGCGAGGGAGGTAGCAAGTTTCACTTTCAGCCGATCGGCATCAAGGTTATCAATCCAATGTGGGCGGTCTTCCTGTTCATCAAAGTCGATGCGGCTGGTGAAAATTGAGTAGCCACCGATAATTACAATGATCAAAAGGTTCATCACCATAGAAATATCGATAAGCCCAAGAATACCAAGCATTACCTGAACTTCTGACCATTCTTGCAATTTCATTGCCAGCAGCACAAGCTCGTCAAGGAATTTATAGACATACATTAGAGACCCCACTACAAGGCCTATGTAAACAGGCGCCTGTACCCACCGTGAAGCAAATACTGTATATTCGATGGTTGTTTCCATCGCTTTGTTTACACTTTTCCAGATTCCCATAATTGTGACCGGTTATTTTACTAGGACAAATAAAATAAAAAAACCCTGAAGTTATCAGGGTTTTTTGCGGTCCGGACGGGACTCGAACCCGCGACCTCCTGCGTGACAGGCAGGCATTCTAACCAGCTGAACTACCGGACCTCCTAAAACAGGGCGCAAAGATAACTGTCAAATCGATATTGCAAAAAGTTTTTTTGAACTAAACTTTCGGAATCTTATAGCCATTAAAATACTTTGCGTTGATCTGAGCATTTGCACTTGCTTCGTTGAATTGCTGTTTGGCTAAATTCCAAGAAACTTTGCTACCTGTTTTGTAAGAAATATTTCCCATCTGGCATACTGTTGCCACGTGCGAACCGGCTTGAATAGAGCAGTTTAGGTTTTCAAACTTCCTGCTTTTCACCACTTCAATAAAGTTGGTTGTGTGTAAATCAAGCCCGTTTGATTTTATGGGAGCTTTCGGAATAGCCTCCATCCTTCTTTCGTCTGGTATTACTTCCCATCCCCCGCGGTCAAGTACCAGGGTTCCGTTGTTTCCGATATAAGATATGCCATGGTCGCGGCCATAGTTTCCATTGCTAATACTTTGTGCATGCTCCCAAATCATGTTGTAGCCTTCAAATTCATAAACGGTTGCAAGTGTGTCGGGTGTTTCATGGGCTCCATCCGGGTACGCAAACTTTCCGCCAAGTGCCACTGCGGATTTGGGGAATTTCGCATTCATTCCCAAAAGGGCATAATCAATTAAATGCACGCCCCAATCGGTCATTAATCCACCTGCATAATCCCAGAACCATCGGAAGTTAAAATGAAATCTATTCGGGTTAAATGGTCGCATGGGGGCCGGGCCAAGCTATGATTTGTAATCAACACCTGCTGGAGCATCGCCATCGGGCTTTGTTTCAATATTGGTCATCCAACCTTGATAGGCCCAGGCTTTCACAGTTCTTATTTTTCCAAGCTTGCCTGACTTTATGAAATTCAATGCCTCGACAAAATGCGGAAGACTTCGTTGCCATTGCCCTGCCTGAACTGCCTTGCCATATTTCTGTTGGGCTGCTACCATCACATTACATTCTTCAATGGAGTTACCAACGGGCTTTTCAACATATACATCTTTGCCCGCAGCGCACGCGTCCACCATTTGCAGGCAGTGCCAGTGATCGGGGGTTCCAATCACAACTACATCAATGTCTTTATTCTCCAGTAATTTTCTGTAATCAGAATAAGCCTTTACCTGGATGCCGCCTTTTGCCAATTCATATTTTCTGTAGTTCAGGACGTTATCATCCACATCGCAAATTGCCACAGGATTTACATCTGGTATTTTTGAAAGTGATTTGAAATCTCCCCAACCCATTCCGTTCACGCCAATCACGGCAGCATTTATTTTTCCGTTGGCAGAGAAAAGCTTTTTTGATTGTGCGAGTGACTCCCATGGAAAAGTGGAAGCCATTCCAATTGCGGCTAAGGATTTACCGGTGTTTTTGATAAAAGACCTGCGGGAAGATTTCATAATTAAAGAAAGTTGGAGTTATTTTTTTATTTCGGGCATTAACGAAATAATAAAATAATTCCACCATATCCTACCAAAAATCCACTAATGCTACCAATCAATGTTTCGCGGGGAGTGTGTGCATTAAGGGCCAGCCGAGAGGAGACTACCAGTCCGCAAATGACAATCGCGATGGCAGTGGGTAAAAGTAAATCTGAGTTAATTTTTGCAAAGGGTAAAAGAATGCCGACAAATCCTGCTGCAGCTATACTGTGCACACTCACCTTAAAAAAGAAAGTCATGACGGTACCTGTCAAAACAAGAAAAGTGATGGCTGCCAGCAAGCGAATGAACGTGATGCTAAATGGTAGTTTTATATAAAACAAAACAGTAATCATTACATACATGATCGATATGAAAATGAAAGGGGTTATCCGTTCCCTCCGCGTCTCCATGTTCAGCGACTGAATGGTGCCGAAATAACGGAAGATTAAAATATTGACAGCTGGGAAAATAAATGTGAATAAAAATACAAGGGCAGTGACCACATATAACCGGTCTCCTCTGATCATTAAGGCTGATGGAAAATACATTCCCAATACCAACACCAGGTAAGTGGTGAGCATCAATGGGTGGAATATGTAAGATATGATGGTGGCGGCTGTCTTCACTGCATTTCTTTTCGTAAGCGCGCCACGGGGATGTTTAATTGCTCGCGATATTTTGCTACCGTTCTGCGGGCAATGTTGTATCCTTTTTCATTCAGGAGATCTTCAAGTTTATCGTCTGAGTAGGGTTTGTTTTTATCTTCGCTGGCGATCAGATCTTTGATAATTTGTTTCACCTCTCTGCTGCTGGCTTCCTCGCCTGAGTCAGTTGCAATACCTTCTGAGAAAAAGTATTTGAGCGGGAAGGTTCCAAAATCTGTTTGAACAGTTTTGCTACTTGCTACCCGACTGACTGTGCTGATATCCATGTTGATCACTTGCGCAATATCTTTTAGGATCATGGGTTTCAACTTAGTCTCATCTCCTTCTAGGAAATATTCAAACTGAAAGTCAACAATGGCGCGCATCGTTTTTAATAAAGTCAACTGGCGTTGGCGGATGGCATCAATGAACCAGCGCGCGGCATCGAGCTTCTGCTTTACAAACGAAACAGCTTCTTTTAGCTTTTTATCTTTCTTATCGCTCTTATCATATGCCTGAAACATCTCTGCATACGAACGACTGATTCTCAACTCGGGTGCATTTCGTGAGTTTAAAGCAAGATCTAACTTTCCGTTGTTGTTGGTAAGTATAAAATCAGGAATTACATATTGATTTTTCACGATACCGCTGGAAACCTCGCCCCCTGGTTTTGGATTCAGACGAACGATCAACTCAATCGCATCCTTGATATAGTCTTCATCGTCAAGGTCAAGTTTTTTCAGGATTTTTGGATAATGCTTCTTAGTGAACTCTTCGTAACATTCTTCCAAAATTCTTTTTGCTACAATTACATCTACATCTTGCCCATCGTCCATTCTGTTTAATTGCAACAGCAAACATTCCTGGAGATTTCTGGCAGCAATCCCGGAAGGATCGAATGTCTGAATTTTCCTGAGAATGCTTTCAACTTCTTGAAGATCGGTTTCAATGCCTTGCGAAAAAGCAAGATCGTTTACAATCGATTCTAAATCTCTTCGGATATAGCCATCCCCTTCAATACTTCCTATAAGTTGTTTGCCGATGGTCAGCTGTTTTTCATCGAGCCCCAGAAAACCCAATTGTGTTAAAAGTGTTTCGTGGAGAGAAGTAGCGGTTGGCACTGGCATCTCGTGGTCATCGTCATCATCGCCATCTCCTTCGCTTTGGGTTTTGTAGCTATTATAGTCGTCATCGCGCAGATAATCCTTGATATCGATGTCATCAGCCGGGTTGATATCTTCTTCGGTTCCTTCGGCACCGTCTTCGCTTGTTTCGGGTTCGTCTTCCTTTTGTTCAGGTTCTTCGTTAGCACCTTCTTCCAGCACAGGATTTAGCTCTAATTCCTCTTCAATGCGGCTTTCCAGCTCTGCGGTAGGCACCTGTAGCAGCTTAATAAACTGAATCTGCTGGGGTGACAGTTTCTGCTGGAGGGATTGTATGAGGTTAAGTTTCTGCATGAATCAGTGCAAATTTACCATTTCCTTTTGTTCAGCCATAGTTGGCGATTGAGCTCGTTAAATTATTTTTTTTGAGAAAAAATTCAAATTGACGTCTTTTGTGCCTCGATAATTTTTATGAAGAGAACGAAGATCAAAGACCTACTTAAGACTGCTCCATCAGGTCAAACCGTGATTGCCCAAGGGTGGGTGAGAACTTTTAGAAACAATCAATTTATCGCTCTGAATGACGGATCAACGATCCAGAATTTGCAAGCGGTAGTTGCACTCGATAGCATTGACGAAATTACGCTAAAGAGGATCACTACAGGTGCTTGTCTTTCGGTAACAGGCGAGCTGATTCCTTCACCCGCCAAAGGCCAGGCTGTAGAGTTGAAAGTAAGTTCATTGGAGATATTGGGCGACAGTGATGCCGAGAAATTTCCATTGCAACCGAAAAAACACTCACTTGAGTTTCTAAGAGAGATTGCTCACCTCCGCGTGCGCACGAATACCATCAGTGCTGTGATGCGTGTGCGTCATGCAATGGCTTTTGCTATTCATAAATTTTTCAACGAACGCAATTTTGTTTATGTCCACACGCCTGTGATCACAGGTTCGGACGCGGAAGGAGCAGGGGCCATGTTTAAGGTTACTACCCTTGATATCAACAAGCCCCCCCGTGATGAAAGTGGTCATGTGAATCATAAAGAAGATTTCTTTGGCAGAGAAACAAACTTAACCGTTTCGGGCCAATTGGAAGGGGAGACTTACGCGATGGCGCTCGGAGACATTTACACGTTTGGTCCAACCTTCCGTGCAGAGAATTCTAATACCACGCGTCACCTCGCAGAGTTTTGGATGATCGAGCCTGAGATGGCATTTTATGACATCAACGACAACATGCAATTGGCTACTGACCTGTTGCAATACCTGGTGAAGTATGCGCTCGACAATTGTGCCGATGATCTTGAGTTTTTGAATAAGCGCGCACTTGATGAAGACGCCCAAAAGCCACAAGAGCAGCGTTCTGAATTAGGTTTGCTCGATCGCCTGAAGTTTGTGGTGGAGAATGATTTTCAGCGATTGACGTATACAGAGGCTATTGACATCCTCAGAAATTCCAATCCGAATAAGAAAAAGAAATTTCAATATATCATTGATCAATGGGGTGCCGATTTGCAAAGCGAGCACGAGCGTTACCTGGTAGAGAAGCATTTCAAAAAGCCGGTGATTTTGTACAACTATCCTAAAGAGATTAAATCATTCTACATGCGCCAAAACGAAGACGGCAAAACAGTGGCAGCAATGGATGTGTTGTTCCCTGGCATTGGCGAGATCATTGGTGGTTCGCAACGTGAGGAACGCTACGATCGCCTGATGAATCGCGTGAATGAATTGAATCTTCCCGAAAAGGATTTGTGGTGGTATCTTGAATTGAGAAAATTTGGAACAGCACCACACAGTGGGTTTGGTCTTGGCTTCGAGCGATTGATCTTGTTCGTGACAGGTATGACCAATATCCGCGATGTGATTCCTTTCCCACGCTTCCCGGGGAATGCAGAGTTTTAAGAAATTCTTCTCTTAAAAATGAAACCTCAAGTTTTTATTCAAAAATCGACATTCGATTTTCTAAAGAGGCTTGCAAAGAATAACGATCGGGATTGGTTCAATGCGCACAAAGAAGAATATTTAATCGCCAAGGAAAATGCTGAGCAATTTGTCGATGCGCTCATCTTAAAGATGAATGAGCACGATCAGATTGAAACACCTTCCGGAAAGAAAAGCCTTTATAGAATCTATAATGATGTTCGTTTTTCCAACGACAAGACTCCCTATAGCCCACGTTTTGCAGGTTATTTGCGCAGGCTGAAACCTCGCCTTCGCGGAGGTTATTATTATTGGATTAAGCCAGGTGCCTCGCGTGTGGGTTGTGGCTTTGTATTTCCCAACCCTGATGATCTGAAGAGAATCCGGCAAGACATCGATACAAATTATGACGACTGGCGCAAGCTATTGAAATCAAAGTCAATCACATCTATTTTCGGTTCAATGTTGGGTGATCAGGTGAAGACTGCGCCAAAAGGATTTGACAAAACTAATCCGGCAATTGATCTACTCCGCTACAAACAATATTGGTTTGAACGTTCCTTTTCCGACAAAGAAGTTCTTTCGCTAGATTTTTTAAATCAAGTGAATAAAACCTTCAAAGGAATCCGTCCCTTTTTTGATTACATGAGCGAAGTACTTACTACGGATTTAAATGGTGAGTTGATTCTTTGAGTCAATCCACCCACTGAATCTTAGGTGACTTATAAAAATCAATACCCATCGCTTTCCAGCGCTTGCCATGTTCTGCTGCGCGCACTTTGTAGCTATCCCAGCTGCGGGAAGCAACAGGTGTCCATCCAATTTCAGCCACTGCTGAGATGCGTGGGAACAACAGGTATTCAATGTCATCGAGTGTGACAATTGTTTCACCCCAGAGCGGAGCTTCTACGCCAAGGATTTGTTTTGGATCAACATCTGGCAAACGCGTAGCCGGATCCCAGTTGTAAGCATCATCTGCTTCGATGTAGGCAGCCCAGTGCAATCCGATCCTTGACGTAGAATCATACTGCATATCCAAATAGACTTTCTTTGATGGCGACATAACAATTTTTGCATTTTTGTCGAAAGCCATCTTCGCAAACTTTTCGTTACTCCAGTGTTGTGCCACCACGGTTGAATCTATTTCGCCTTGCGCGATCTCTTCCCAACCGACCATAATTTTATTGTTACTTTTTACAATTTCTTTAAAGCGGTTTATAAATGTGATGTAGTCTGGCTTCTTGGTTACGTGTGCTTCATCACCGCCAATATGCAGGTAAAGGCCAGGTGTGATGCCGGCCAACTCTTTCAATACATCACCAACAAATTTGAAGGATGCTTCTTTTTCAACACGAAGGGTGCTCCAGCCTACTTGGGTTCCTTTGTATAGTTCAGTCGGTTTGTTTTTGCCATCCAAAATTCCTTGTGTTTCAGAATCGACATACCTCCCTTCTTCGGGCACGATGGTTCCTCCATTCAATTCACCATAAGATGCCAAAGCTGAGTTGATGTGACCGGGCAAATCAATTTCAGGTATCACCGTAATGAAGCGAGCTGCCGCATAGGCAACAATGTCTTTGTATTGTTCCTGCGTATAGTATCCGCCTTTGCCACCGCCTACTTGTGTGCTGCCACCGTGTATCGCCAAGTTCGGCCACGATTTTATTTCTATTCGCCATCCTTGGTCATCGCTCAGGTGAAGATGTAGCACGTTCATTTTGTAGTAACTGATGTAGTCTATGTATTTTTTCACATCCTCCACACCAAAGAAGTGACGCGCCACATCAAGCATGGATCCGCGCCAAGCGTACGAAGGCTGGTCTTTGATTGTGCCGGTGGCAACTTCCCACGGACCTTGTTGTGTACTAGCTTGATCAATTTTATCAGAAAAAAGTTGACGTAACGTTTGTGCTCCAAAATAAAGGCCCGCTGATTTATTGGCAGAAATTGAGATTTGTTTATCGGCTATCTTGAGCAGATACCCTTCATTCCCCAGGGAGGGATCGTTATTTAACGTGAAAACAATCGAGGCATCTTTATTTCCTTCCTCTACTTTCAAATCGAAACCGGTGGCAGGTTTAAGTTTATCGGCAAGCATGCTAGCAATCGCTTTCGCTTCACCTTGCGCAGAAAGTGTCGATTCTTTGGTTAGTAAAAACACACCACCATCCATCTGTGCCGAGACTGGTTTGGGTATCACACTTTCAAAAGCTTTTACTGCATCCGCTGACGGCTTTTGTTTGCAGGAAAAGAATGTGAGAAAGAATAAACAGAGAATCCCTTGAAAAAGGCGAATAGAGGTTTGCTTCAGCATGGCTTAATGAATTTTTGTAATGGCAATTTAAATAATAAATAAATTGGCCGTTGGCCACTCGCAAAAAAATGAGCCAAACTTTCAGTGCAGGTTTCGTGTGTAAACCCACATGTGCAAACGCACAGTAGGTGCTTTACTCGCTTCGTAAACTATCTACCGGGTTACGCAGCGCGCTTTTTGCAGTCTGGTAGCATGTAGTAAAAAATGCAATAGCCAACGCACAGCCTCCTGCAATCAGTGTGTACCACCACGGAATATCTATCCGGTATGAAAAACTGCTGAGCCAGTTTTGTAAATACCACCGTGCGATCGGTGTGGCTACTACTACGCTGGTGAGGATTAGTATGAAATAGTCTTTTGATAAAAGAGCCATAATATTTTCAGCGCTGGCTCCCAGAATTTTTCGAATACCGATCTCTTTGGTTCGCACTTCACTTGTGAATGTAATCAACCCAAGTAATCCAAGGGAAGCAATGAAGATGGCGACAAAAGTAAAAGCATCAAAAATCTTCGCAAGCCTGTCTTCAGATTTATACAACCGATCAAACGCATCATCCAGGAAATAATATTCAAATGGTCTTTCTCCCTGATATTTTTTAAAGATCTTTTGCACCAATTGGATCTTTTCTGGGAGTGCCTCACCACCCTTAAGTCGAATGTACATCGCACCAGAATGTTTTGCCATGCTGCTGGCGGTATCAGACTGTACTTCGATAATGAGTCCGCCCACGCCATTATGCAACGACTCGTAATTGAAGTCTTTTACGATTCCCACGATCTCCGATTTTGCAACGCCAAGATTAAGTATCTTTCCGATATCATCTTTTGTGATTTTTAATTTTGTTAGACCGGCTTCGTTTACAACGAACTTCCCGATAATCTGAGGGTTAGTAGGCTTCTCCTTCCATTCATTGTCAAGAGTAGAAAAGAATTCTTCGTCAACCCCAATCGAGCCAATAAAAACATCTTCTTGTGTGGTAGGTGTCTTGGTGAAAAAACCTGATGTGCCGCTCTGGTAAAGAGGAAATGTGGCGGAGGCAACTTTCATTATTTCCGGTTGACTCCTTAATTCGTCTTTCAAACCCTGATAGCCAAGTGTCAAGCTAGGGTTGAGATTTACAACCATCACCTGTTCTTTGGTAAGCCCCAATTTTTGATGACGGATGAATTCCATTTGGCGATGCACGACCATAACACAAAGAATCAAGGCAATTGAAGCAGCGAATTGAAATACCGTGAATCCCTTTCGCACCCAAGCCCCCTTACCAATGCCACTCATTTTTCCTTTCAGCACTTCTATGGGGGCAAATCGCGAAAGCACCAATGCAGGATATATACCTGCAATGAAAATACATCCGATGAAAAGAGCCGATACGATCAAAAGAAAATTAGTGCTGTAGACAAATTCAGGCTGAATGGAAATCTGAAGCGTTTGAAGAAAGGCAGGTAATAACAGCTGCATAAATGCCAGCGCCAGCACGAAGCTGCAAATGGTCATTAGAGTAGATTCAAAGAAAAATTGATAAGATAGGTTTGATCTTCTGGCGCCAATTACTTTTCGGATGCCAACTTCCTTCGCCCGAAGTGTTGCGCGGGCAGTAGTCAGGCTCAGGTAATTGATCAACGCCAACACCAGAATAATAAATGCTATCGTTAAAAAAACGTAGAGATACGAACTGGAGGTTTGCTGCGCCATATTGTTGTGCAGATATGTGTCAGCAAAAATATCGAGGCTGTATTTTTCATCAACGGACGCTTTCGCAACGCGGGCCATGGTACGCTCGATGTTCTCTTTTGATACATTCTCTTTTAATAACAGGTAGGTTACGTAGTACCCAAGGCTTGCAAGCTTGTGCTCATATTGGTGCTTTTCAGAGGGGATGATGCCAAGGGTAGGGAAGGATGCCACGAAATCGAACTGAATGCTGGAGTTGGAAGGAGCACCTTTTGCTACTCCTACTATTTCCAATGGAGTTTCTTTTTCGTAGGTCAAAATCTTGCCGATGACTTCATTGCTTCCAAAATATTTTTGAGCCGCTTTTTCTGTGATGATCACCTTGCCCGCCTCGCCCAATGAAAATCTTTCGCCTGCTACTAAAGGGAACGAGAAAACGTTAAAGAAACTACTATCAGCAAAAAGAAAAGTATTCTCAAATGAGGCTTCCTTGCCTTCGGATTTGATGAGAATACGTCCTGGATTTCTTACGCGAACATAATTTTCAACGCCTTCATCGTTCTGCATCGTCATCGGCCCGAATTGTGACGACATGGCAATCATCTGGATCGTTTGACCTCCGTAGTTTACTTTCGAAAACATCCGATAGATGCGGTCTGAATTTTTATGAAACTTGTCAAAACTAAACTCGTGCGCTACGAAAAGCAGGATGAGTAAGCTTACAGCTATTCCAAGTGAAAGCCCCAATATATTTATCAAGGAATAAGTCCTGTTCTTAAAAACAGAACGGACGGCAATTTTTAAATAATTATGAAGCATAGGTTTTGCAATTGCTGTTTCAAACGGTAGTCAGAAGGAAGGTTATTCGCTTCTTAGACTTTCTGATGGATTGCTCATAGCAGCTTTGAGTGCTTGCGAGCTAACGGTAACGAGTGCAAGTGCGAGAGCCAGCGCCCCCGCAATCGTGATCATATACCATTGGATCTGAATCCGGTAGGGATATTCCTGTAGCCATTTATTCATCAGCCACCATCCAAGCGGTGCTGCTAAAGCAAAGGCAATTATCACAAGCCTGGCAAAATCTTTTGATAACAACAATACTACGTTAGAGATTGTTGCACCCATCACTTTTCTGATTCCAATTTCTTTCGTTCGCTGTTCGGCAGTGAAGGCGGCTAATCCAAAAAGGCCGAGGCAAGAAATAAGGATGGCAAGCACGGCAAAAACATTCGCAACACCTGTGATCATTTGAATGCGGCTGAACTTTCGTTCGAACTCTTGGTCGGCAAACTGATAGCTGAAAGGATACTCAGGATTATGTTCTTTGAATACTGATTCAATGCCTGCAAGGGTAGCAGACAGATCAGCACCTTTCGGTAAGCGAATGGTGACGTACGCAAACCAACTTGGATCAAAGATTAACATCATTGGATCGATGGTCTGATAGACGGATGCCATCAGCACGTTGTCGGTCACGCCAATAATGGTATGTTCACGATCGTTCCATTTTATTTTTTCACCGACCGGATTTTTGAGACCGATATAATCCACAGCTGCTTTGTTGATAATCATCGAAAGCGAATCGTTGAACTCTTCCGAGAAGTCGCGGCCTTCTTTGATTTTTATTCCCATCGTTTTCGCATAGTCATAACTGGTGGCCACAGTAGCAAACGATGCGCGCTGGTTTTCTCGTTTGCCTTTCCAATCCAAGTCGCCCATATAAGAATAGATGGCAGTAATCGGGCAGTTGGCTTCTGTAACAGACGTTGCGAGGTTTCGTCTCAATAATTCATTTTTGATCACCTTATAATTCTTTTGAATGTCGCCCTGGTTCTCAATGCTGATGAGCCGCTCCTGATCGTAGCCAAGCTCGCGCTGTTTACCAAATTGCATTTGCTGATTGAATACGATCGTGCCGAAAATGAGGAAGATCGAAAAGAAAAATTGGAGGGTCACTAAAACTTTTCGTGGTGTAACGGTTTGCGTGTTTGTTCTAATCTTACCCTTCAATACTGTTGCTGCATTGAAAGACGATAAATAAAAAGCAGGATAGCTTCCAGACACCAATCCGGTAATTAGAACAATCGCTGCTGCTGCCATCCAAAAGTTTGGACTTGCATAGTCGATGAATAGTTTCTTTCCGACAAGATCATTGTAAAGTGGCAAGACCAATTCGGCTATGCATACCGAAACGATAAATGCGATGAATGCTACGAGCACAGACTCTCCCAGAAATTGCAGAATCAATTCTTTCCTGCGCGAGCCAACGGTCTTTCTGATCCCAACTTCTCTCGCACGCTTTTCAGATCGCGCAGTGGCAAGGTTCATGAAGTTGATGCAGGCTATTACCAAAATGAAAACAGCAATGATGCCAAACATACGCACCTGCTCGATGGCGCCACCGACTGATTTTCCATTTTCTAATTTTGAATAAAGTCTCCATTGCAAAAGCGAATGAAACATCAATTCACCTTGGCTCTGCTTAGAGTTTTTCTTTACAATATCTTTTACTCGCGTTTCAATGGTTTCTTTTTCGGCACCCTCTTTTAATTGCACGTATTGTTGGAAGGAATTATTTTCCCAATTCGTGAGTGATCTTTTCACCCAGTTTTGCGATGAGATGTAAGAGTCGAAGGGAAGGAGTAAGTCAAATTGAAGAGTCGAATTGCTTGGAACATCTTTTATGATGGCAGACACCTGGGCGTCTACCGCATTATCCACGCGAATTATTTTTCCCAGCACGTCTGTTGAGCCGAACAGTGCATTAGCGGTTGATTCCGTGAGAACAATATTAGTTGAGCCACTCAATGCCTTGGAAACATCACCTTTTACTACTTCGAAGGAAAACATCTTCAAAAAATCTTCACTGGCATAAATACCATCTTTGAATTGCCGTTGATCACCTACGTTGAGCAAATGATTTCCGCCCCAATCTGTAACTGCAGCGTACTCGATCTGAGGCTCGGTTGTCTTCAATTGCTCAAGAATAGGAAGTGGCGTGGCGCGCTGACTGACAATACCATTGTCACCTGGCATATTCAGGTAAACTTGATAAAGCCTGTCTTTATTTTTATGGAAGCTGTCAAACGATAATTCATGAAACACCCAAAGGGCGATGAGCAAGCTGGCGGCTAATCCGATGGCAAGCCCCGCGATGTTGATGAAAGAGTAGACAGAGTTCTTCAGTAAACTGCGGATGGCTATTTTTAAATAGTTGCGTAACATTATGGTTGCAATTAGAATTGAAGATTTATTTTTAAGAGTCTTGCCTACTCACTTCTTAAACTATTTACCGGATTTCCAATAGCAGCTTTGATCGCCTGGTAGCCAACCGACAAAAGAGCCGTGGCCAACAGTACTCCGGCCGCTATAAATGGAATTGCAAACGTGAGATCAGTATGGTAAGCAAAAGCGGTGAGCCATTCATTGGCAAAATACCACGCGATCGGAATAGCAATCACAAAAGATATGAACAGTAATTTCAAAAAATCAGTAGAGAGAAGAAACGTGATTTGTTGCACGGTTGCGCCCAATACTTTTCGTATTCCGATTTCTTTTGTTCTGCGCTCGGCCATGAAAGAAGCAAGGCCGAACAATCCAAGGCTTGAAATGAAAATGGCGATGGAAGTGAATGCTATAGAAAGATTTTTAATAGTGGATTCACTAGTGTATTGTCGTTCGAAACTTTTGTCGAGGAATTCATATTGAAACGGATAAGCTGGATCGAATTTCTTCTGCACCGATTCAAGGTGTTTGATCGCCTCTTGTGTGGCGGCTGCTTCTACTTTTACGAATCCTCGCCATGTGTTGTCCGTTCGGCACATGATAATTAACGGCTCGATTGCGTTGTGGAGATTCACGTTGTGAAAATCTTTGACAACGCCAATTACTTTGCCTGATGGGCTGTTCCATACATCCAGTGGCGCACCGATCGCATCTTTGTAGCCGATTCTTTTAGCGGCCGTTTCGTTGATGATGTAGTTGACGGTGTCAGCTTTCTCGTCTGTAAAGTTTGAACCTTCTATCAATTCCATTTTCATGGTAGATAAAAAGTCTTTGTCGGTGAAAATAAGTTTA
Organism: uncultured Ohtaekwangia sp.; assembly: GCA_964571345.1. GTDB lineage: Bacteria > Bacteroidota > Bacteroidia > Cytophagales > Cyclobacteriaceae > ELB16-189. Next base: position 3,408 of record CAZNCO010000013.1, on the reverse strand, counting down.
AACGGCACGATGTCTTTTTCATCTTTACCCGGCCACTTCACGCCCGTTGTCATTGCGCCCACGGAGAATGGATCTTGCCCCGCAAAAGAAATGTTATGTATACCCGAAAACTTCAGCGCTTCGTTTTTGAAAGTCTGCTGATTGCTTGAAACACCGGCACGCATGTCAAACACCAGAATGTTTTCACGATTGAAGCCTAAGTTGGTGGACATAATAAATTGTGTTTGCTTGAAAATGGCCAAACTTCCAATCATTAAAATCACCGATAACGCAAATTGAAAAATTACCAATCCTTTTCTCAGCGATGCTCCCGCCAAGCTCGATTGCAGTTGACCTTTCAAAACGGTTGCGGGTCGAAACGAAGAAAGAAAAAATGCCGGATAGCTTCCCGCGATGAGGCTTGTGAAGACGGTAAGAGCAACTAATGCGATAAGAATTTTCGGATCAGAAAAATCAACAGCAATCTTTTTGTTCATGATGCTGTTGAAGAGGGGCAATAATGCCTGCACGATTCCAATAGATAAAAGCGTGCTCACGCAAGTAATGATGAACGACTCGCCCACAAATTGTGAAATCAACTGACCGCGATGAGCGCCTGTTGCTTTGCGAACGCCCACTTCGCGGCTTCTGCTGGTAGATCGCGCGGTGGCAAGGTTCATGTAATTGATGCACGCGATGATCAGGATGAAAACGGCAGCGAGCGAAAATATTTTTACATATTCAATTCTTCCGCCATCGGGCCTACCGTTCTCATAGTGATCGTACAAATGTCTGCTCGAAAGTTGCTGCGCAAAAGGTTGGTGATGACAATCAGGACATTTGGCTTTGAAGAGATCTTTGAGTTTTGCATTTACGGCTTCCTCTTTTGCAAGTGGTTTTAGTTTGAGGAAAGTCATGTCGTTGTAGTTTCCCCATTGTTTCATCCATTCGTTTTCTTTGTAATGCACATCGTAAGGCAAAAGAAAATCAAATTGAAAGGAAGAATTGGGCTGTGGATTTTCCACCACAGCCGATACAGTCATTTTATATTTTTCGTTGATGACGAAATTTTTTCCTAGTGCATCTTGATTCGGGAAGAATTTGTCAGCCGTTTTTTTTGTAAGGATGAATGAGTTTGGATCTTCGAGCAGCTTTGCTGAATTGCCTTTTAAAACTTTGATGGAGAAAATTTTCAGAATGGTTGGGTCAGCCCACATTCCATCTTGCAGTATCGAATTGTTTTCATTGCGTAATAACATCTTTGGTTCATCTCCAGCACGCCCGGCAGCGTCTACATCAGGTATCTCATTGTTGATGGCTTCGGCCAATGGCCCCGTGGTTGACTCTCCCGTGTTGATATCACCGTTGGGATAGATCGCATTGGTGAGCACCTGGTAAATCCGTTCGTGATCACGATAGCCGGTATCAAATCTTACTTCATCCAGCACCCATAAGAAAATCATGAGCGCGGTCGCAATCCCAATCGATAAACCGAAAATATTTATCGAACTATAACCGGGATGGCGAACGAAATTTCTGAGTGCAATTTTGAGATAGTTGAAAAACATAGTTTGCGTGATTTTGGTATGAATGATTATTCACTTCGTAAACTATTTACCGGGTTTCCCATCGCAGACTTGATCGACTCAAAGCTTACCGTAAGCAAAGCAATAGTCAGAGCGATGAAGCCTGCCAAGCAAAATACAAGCCAATTGATTTCGATACGGTAGGCAAAACTTTGCAGCCACTTGTTCATGCCATACCAGGCAACGGGTACTGCTATCACAAACGCGATCAAAACCAGCTTCACAAATTCCGTTGACATCATAGCTACAATCTGCTGCACACTTGCGCCTAGTACTTTGCGTATTCCAATCTCTTTGAATCTTCTTTCCGCCATATAAGAGGAGAGGCCATATAACCCAAGCGAGCAAATGATCATGGCAATCAAGCCGAAACTCGAAATGATCTTTGAAACGCGCTTGTCTTCATCGTATTGTTTTTGGATGTTCTGATCCAGGAATGAATATTCAAAAGGCGTATCATGAATCTGAGATTTCCAAAGTTGTTCAATCGACTGAATAGTTTGCTCGAAGTTGGCCGTGGATACAGACGCAACCATAAAATCATACCGTTTGGTGCTGTCGGCCATTTCAAATAATACAGGTTTGATTTCTTCATGCAGTGAGTTCTGATGATAATCTTCCATCACACCAATTACCTGGAAGTCATACTTTTTTCCTTGCCAGTCGAAGTGCAGATTTTGACCAATGATTTTCTCCGGTGTAAATCCGAGCTTGGTAGCTGCGGTGCGATTGAGAATTAACTTTGATTCCTTTTCCATGGCGCGGTTGTCGGTGAATGATCTTCCGGCAAGCAATTTCATATTCAACAACTCAAGGTAACCGGCATCTACCGTATTGCGCCTGATGTCAACTGCTTTATCCATATTTCCACCATCGGGGTAAAACATCATATCACTCCAGATCTTAGAGCCCGGCACATATGTGCAGCCAGAAACGGCTTTGATATTGCTGTTTTGCTCTACTTGCTTTTTCAATCCATCGTATTGATGATGCGCTTCTTCCGTGCGCAGGGGCAAAACAATTTTAGCTTGCGAGTCAAAGCCAAGATTCTTTTCCATCATAAAGTTTAACTGTTGTGAGATGATGAAGACACTGCATACCAAAGCTATGGCAATCATAAATTGAAACACTACTAACACTTGTCTCAGCCTGCCGCTGGACGTTCCAAGATTTACTTTTCCTTTCAATACCTGTGCCGGTTGAAACGATGACAAGTAAAAAGCAGGATAGCTGCCCGCTACCAAGCCTGTCACAACGGTGATCACACATGCAGCGGTGATAAAGTAAAATGCATTTTCAGAATTAAGTGATATATTTTTTTCCGTGAGCTGATTGAAAAAAGGAAGGGCAATCTGCACCAGCACAATGCTAATGACAATAGACAACGCCACAATGATCATCGCCTCGCCCAATATCTGGCCTACTAATGATGAGCGGAAGGCGCCCATTGTTTTGCGGATGCCAATCTCTGCTGCCCGCTTGGTAGCTTTGGCTGTAGAGAGGTTCATGAAATTGATGCAGGCAATTAATAGGATGAACAGCGCGATGGATGCTACCACATATAAGTATCCAATGCGCGGGCTTTGGCCTGCGGTGCGTGCCAGAACATGATCGCGGCGCCCGAGTTGAAGAAGGGGTGGTCGACGCCACCGAGCGCCAGAGCCGCGACGAGGACGTCGCTGACTTCGTCCGCGGGAACCTCGGTCCAGGCCGGGTTCGGGCCGTGTGCCGCGTCCGTACGGACCACCTCTCCTTTCCCCTCGGTCTCCGTGCTACTTGAGGATGAACCCCGGTGCGTAGACCTCGTCCACGCTCACCGTTCGCTTCAGATCGAGAGCAGGGG
>CAZNCO010000012.1:0-20848 GCA_964571345.1 uncultured Ohtaekwangia sp. | reverse complement strand
CCTATAATCTTGGAAATTATTTTCAATGGGTGTTCTTCAATCCCGAAACAAGAAAGTACGATACACTCAAATCACGCCAGATTGTAAGTGTAATTGGCGAAAGTCACCAAAACCAAGCCATTAGCTGCAATGATTTGGGGTCATTTTATGATCGCATCGATGTCACCGACAACTCACTGAAATCGATTTCAAGTGAGAGCTGGATGAAGTGGTCTGTTAACATCTTGTTGGTGCTCGTGCTGGGTGGCGTAGGTTACATCGCCTTTAAAAAGTAGGTTCATTCAAAAATTGGTTTGGGCTTGAAAGGTCAAGCCATTATCTTCATGCCTTTATGGGAAATACGTTCGGAAAAATATTTACAGTAACTACATTTGGCGAATCGCACGGGGCAGCGATCGGTTGCATTATTGACGGATGCCCAGCAGGAGTTGAGCTTGACGAAGCATTTATTCAATCGGAGCTTGACCGCAGAAAACCAGGCCAGTCTAAAATTACCACACAGCGAAAAGAAGAAGACAAATTCAAAATTCTCTCGGGGGTTTTTGAAGGAAAGACAACTGGAACACCGATTGCGGTTGTGATTGAAAATGCTGACCAGCGCAGAAAAGATTACAGTCATATAGCTGAAAGCTTTCGCCCCTCGCATGCCGATTATACCTACGAAACCAAATATGGAGTGCGCGATTACCGTGGAGGCGGCAGAAGTTCAGCACGCGAAACGGCAGCAAGAGTGGCAGCAGGTGCGATTGCAAAGTTGATTTTGAAAAAGTCCGGGATTGAAATTAATGCTTTTGTATCCCAGGTTGGTGATATCAAAGCCCCACATTATACCCAACTTGATTTCAGTAAAACAGAAGACAACATTGTGCGGTGCCCCGATGCATCCACTGCAGAGAAGATGATTGCTTTGATTGATGAAGTTCGTCTGCAACGCGACACCATTGGAGGAATCGTTACTGGTGTGATTAAGAATTCCCCGGTTGGTTTGGGAGAACCTGTCTTCGACAAACTTCACGCAGCGCTGGGTCATGCCATGCTTGGTATCAACGCGGTGAAAGGTTTTGAATACGGCAGCGGCTTCGAAGGAATAAAACTCCGTGCCTCACAGCATAACGATCAGTTTTACAACGATGGCACCCGAATACGCACGAAGACAAATTATTCAGGCGGCATACAAGGCGGTATCAGCAATGGAGAAGATATTTATTTCAATGTAGCCTTCAAACCTGTTGCTACCATCATGCAGGATCAACCCAGTGTCGACAAGTCAGGGAATGAAGTAATAGTGTCAGGCAAAGGCCGACATGACCCGTGCGTGGTTCCACGTGCCGTGCCAATCGTTGAAGCAATGGCCGCGTTGGTGATGGTGGATTTTTTATTGCTGGCGAAGACGAATAAGGGGTAGTTTATTTCTTAGGCTTCTCATTCTTTTCTTTAAAAACGTAAGGTTGCACCTTATTCGTTGATCTTTCATTGGGGGTAGCAACCCAGATATCTTGGTCATAATAGAAACCTCTAAAAACGTAGGTAGACTCATTCCAAGTTTTGGTTCTAATGGAATCCAATGAAAGTTCGTTTCCAATTTTGTAAATAGGTAAAGGAGTATAGGCACAGATATTCACACCTAAAGAGTCGATTGACATCAGGCATTGGCTTAAAACTTTTTGACCGGACAGAAATTTGTCATCACCGACCGCCTCTATTGATCGAGTATCAAATTCTTCGTCTAAAATTTTATGAAAGCCATTCTTATCAATATTTAACAACGTAAGCTTGCGAGGGCAACACCCGTATTCAAATCCAAACAACACGGTCAGATAATGATTTGCTGATCTCGTTACAAAAATTAACTGTGAAGGCGAAAGATTTGCGACTCCTTTGAAAACATTTGGTAAAGAATCATACCCATCCGTGTTCTTAATTGCAAAAACCAGCTTGCCTTTTTTTAAAATGTCAAGCTGTCAAAACTACCCGCAATCAGGCTAGTGTCTTTAGTGATTCGAATTCGATCAAAGAATTCGGCATTGAGATTCAAATCTTCAATTAGAATTAATTTTGTATTTGCTTGCTGTTCATTCTTTCTCTCTGTGCAAGCAACAGTAAGCAGTGAAAGTATGACAAATAAAATCTTCATTTAAACGTGATAAGCCCAATCCTTATACTGTCCATCCTTCGGATTGAAATCTTCGCGAATGTGAAAGTGGGTATCAAGCATTTCAAATTCTTCAATACGGTCTAAATGTAAGTTACGATAACCTTCTTTTGCACCTGCTTTGGTAAACCCCATCGTTTGCCAGCACACAAGCACAATCTGATTTTTTGTGGTCGTGCAAATTCCATAAGGGTGAATAGTTCGCGGCAGTGGCTCGCCTTCCAGCTGAACTCTGCATGCCTGCTTCAAATCAGAGGCAAGCCAAAGTTCTTGTGTGAGTTCTTCGAGCGTCATGTTTACAAAACAGTCACAACATGATCCGCCTTCTTTGTCAGCTTGCCAAAAGATTGAAGTTCCAATCCGATGCTTTTCGCAAAAGATTCAAATTCATCTTTCTTGTCAGCATCAACAGCAACCAACAAGCCTCCGCTTGTTTGCGGATCGGCAAGGATCATGCGCTGTTCGTCCGTCACGCCACCAATTTTGTGACCATAGCTGTCCCAATTGCGCTGCGTACCACCAGGTGTTGACTTCTGTTGAAGATATTCCTGAAGAAAATCAAACCGTGGAACTTTAGCGAAGTCAATTTCAGCAGAGAGTCCACTGCCTTCACACATTTCGCACAAGTGACCGAGCAATCCAAAACCAGTTACATCGGTCATCGCAGAGATATAAGGAAGTTTGCCAAACTGTGCTCCAGGTTTATTGAGCGTGAGCATCGTGTCAATCGCTTGCTTCAAATGTTCTTCTTTAACAATACCTTTCTTCTGCGCGGTAGTTACTATTCCGATTCCAAGTTTCTTTGTCAGATAAAGTAATGATCCTTCTTTCGCAGTATCGTTACGCTTAAGATTTTCCTTTTTCATCTTTCCTGAAACCGCCAAACCAAACACCGGCTCAGGGCAATCAATACTGTGACCTCCTGCCAGGGGAATTCCTGCATCCGCACACACTTTACGACTTCCTTCCAAAACCAACTTGGCAACCTCGGGAGCAACTTTATTAATAGGCCAACCAAGGATAGCTATTGCCATGAAAGGCTCACCACCCATCGCATATACATCGCTGATCGCATTTACCGATGCAATGGCGCCAAACGTGAACGGATCATCCACAATCGGCATAAAAAAATCGGTGGTGCTGATAATGCACGTGCCATCGCCTATGTCATAAACAGCCGCATCATCTTTCGACTCGTTGCCGACCAGAAGAGAAGGAAATTTCTGTTTCGGAAAATCAGAATGCAGGATGGTGTCTAGAACAGCGGGAGAAATTTTGCAGCCACATCCGGCACCATGAGAGTATTGAGTTAGCTTGATATCCATTCTGAATTTGAAAATTAGTTGATTTGAAAATTTGAAGATTGAAGTTCCTTTGCAAATGAGTTTACGTTCGTTCCATCCCACTCAACAACTTTTAAAACTTTTTCTTTTCGTTTCTCGATGCTGTTCAGATAAGCTTTGTCGTAGTAAGTCAAAAGTATTTCAATGGTGGACGCCATGTCACCTTGTAGTAATTTTTCTTTTGCCGCGTTGAAATTCTGTCCGCCTAGTTTTTTTGTGATCTTACCCATGATTGCGAGAAACTCGCCTTTGTCAGCATCACCATACTCATTAACTAGCCTCGTTACGCGAACGTCCTTGCTCACTTCCATCTTTACGAGCGGACTATTGTGCATAGTTTGCCAGAACTCGTTTGGTAAAAATATTTTTCCAATGGCAATCGATTCATCTTCTACCCAAATAGGTTTTGATAAATCAAGTTTCAAGATCTCTTCAAACAAATCATTTTGAAATTGCTCGGTGGTAGGTTGCGTTCCCATCATCAAATGACCAAACGCTGAGCCTTTGTGCGAAGCGAGTGCTTCCAGATCCAGAATTTGAGCACCTTTCTCTTTCAATGCGCGAAGCACTTCACTCTTTCCACTTCCGGTGCAGCCAGTGAGCAGAATGAATTTAAAGGCCTTGCCGAATGACTCCAGAGCCGCTTGCCGATAAGCTTTGTATCCACCGGCAAGCGAATGCGTTTTAATTCCCGCCATGCCTACAAACTGGCAAAAATTATTAGAGCGCATGCCTCCGCGCCAGCAATGCACCAACAACTCTCTTCCTGCTGAAATTTTCTCCGCTTCGTTAATCATGCTCTCCAACCTTGGCCCTACAAGGCGGAAGCCAGTTTTAATTGCCTCCTTCTGACCTTTCTGTTTGTAGTCTGTTCCCACAGCTATTCGCTCCTCGTTGTTGAGAATGGGCAGGTTGACTGCTCCCTGGATATGACCTTCTCCATATTCGCCTTGCGAGCGAACATCAACAACGGGCAGTTCATTGCGAAGAGAAAGAAAGTCAGGGAGTGAAATCACAGCCGCAAAATTAATCCTAATAACCTAATGCGATGAAATTTTAATTGACCTTATCATTACTTTTGAATCTCGGATACTCTCATGTCAAAACTCAAACGTCTCGCAGGCGAAACCGCACTCTACGGATTGGGCAGCATTGTTCCCAAGGGAATCAACTTCCTGTTGGTTTACCTCCATACGGTAGATATGTTTTCTCCGGCTCAATATGGAAGCGTGACAAACATCCTCGCAGTAGTCGCTTTTTTAAATGTAGTTTACACTTTCGGGATGGAAACAGCTTACTTCCGCTTTGCAACGCGTTCTGATGCAGACGAGCACAAAGTATTCAACCTTACACAATCTTGCGTAATTTTTGTAAGTCTGCCGCTTACATTACTGATTGTCTTTTTCGCTAAACCCGTCAGCGCCTGGTTTCATATTCAGGATCATGCGGAGATCATTTATTGGGTGGCGTCCATTATGTTCATCGATGCGATTGTTTCTATTCCTTTTGCCAAACTGAGGTTGCAGAAGAAAGCCTTGCAATTTGCTTTGCTCAAGATTATCGTGGTGAGCGTACAGGTGGGATTGAACATCTATTTCCTGAAGTTTGCCTACAACCCATCGGTCGGTATTGGGTACGTCTTCCTGGCTAATCTTTTTGCCAATGCACTTTATGTGATCTTCTTTCTTAAAACGTTACTATCGTGGCGACCGGCATTTGACAGCGAAGTTTCTCCAAAAATTTTAAACTATGCATACCCCGTAATGTTGTATGGCCTTGCGGGAATGACGAATGAAATGTTTTCAAGATTAACATTGGAGAAATGGTTACCAGCAAATTTTTACGGCAGCGTTTCCAATGCCGCAGCCATGGGAATCTTCGGTGCCTGCTACAAGTTTGCCGTTTTCATGAACCTCGGCATCCAAGCTTTTAAATATGCGGCCGAGCCTTTCTTTTTTTCCAATGCAAAAGACAAGAATTCACCAGAGCTTTTTGCAAAAGTGAATCACTACTTCGTGGTAATATGCTGTGTTTTTCTTTTCGCGATAAGCGTGAACCTTGATCTCCTGAAGTTCCTGATCGGCAAAGAATACTGGGCCGGGTTGCCGATTGTGCCCGTACTTTTACTTGCCTATCTGTTTCTTGGCGTTTACTACAACTTCAGCATCTGGTTTAAACTTACAGATCAAACTTATTTCGGAACGATTATCACTGTTATTGGTGCGTTGATCACGATTGCTGCCAACTTTTTTCTCATACCTATTTGGGGATACATGGGCAGCAGCATAGCCGCTTTGATTTGCTATTTTTCAATGGCTGTGATTTGTTATGCCATTGGTCAAAAATATTACCCTGTTCCTTACAAAATAGTTTCAGATATGGCGAGCATCTGGCTCACTGTTATATTAATTTATCTGGTTCAGTTAACGGCAATGGATAATATTGTAATCAACGGCTTAAAAAATGTACTGATGACAATCCTTTTAATAGCTGCCTTTTACCTTATTGAGCGCAAAAGCTTAAAAGCTGAAACATAAGATTGACAAATCAAGAATTTCATCATAGAATTCAGCGTAGCACGCCCCAAATTTATTCGTAACTTTATGGTTCAAATTTGATTTTCTTGATCACCCGTTTCTGCTCTATAACCTTTATATTGCTTGCCCTTTTAAACTCCGTTGCTTTCAGCCAGCGTGAAAAGAAAAAAAAGAGCACGGTTAATTTTATTCCCGCCCTTCAAACAGAAGCTGAGCAAAATTTTACGGAAGGGGAAAAATATTTCATCCTGGAAGACTATACGAAGGCGCTTGATTATTTTCAACGGGCACTTGGGTATTCTCCGCAAAACGGAACTATCTATTACAAGATAGCAGAAATCTTTGCCAAAGGCGAAAAACCTGAAGATCTAGCCAGGGCTGCCGATAATATTGAAGCTGCTTTCAAGTATGACGACCGCAACAAATATTTTTATCTGTTAGCTTCCAATATCTATGCACGACAGCACCAGTTTCAGAAGGCAACTCAAATAATGGAAACCATGCTGAGGGAGATTGGCGGCACCCAGGAATATTACTACGACCTGGCGTCACTTTACCTTCAGGCAAATAATTTAGATGAAGCGCTGAAGGCTTACAACAACGCCGAAGAGAAGCTGGGCATAAACGAACTTTCAAGTTTGCAAAAGCAAAGGATCTACCTCAGTAAAGGGAAAACGCAGGAGGCAATTTTAGAAGGAGAAAAATTAATCAAAGCTTACCCTCAGGAACCTCGCTATGCGATGGCTCAGGCAGAATTACTTAGTCAACATGGCCAGCTTCAGAATGCCATTTCCCTGATTGAAAAATTTATCGCTGAAAACCCAGAGGCATCAAATGCAAAAGTTTTATTAGCCGGGCTTTATCGCGATGCTGGTCAGGAAGAAAAAGCGAGGGCATACGTAGAGCAAATTTTTGACGATGCCGAAGTGGAAGTAAACAGCAAGTTGCTCATACTAGGAACCTACCAGGCAATTTTGTCGCAATCAAAATCCAGAAAGACAAATGACCCCGCTCTCGAAAATTTTGTGGTTCGTTTATTTGAAAAACTCTCCAAGCAAAATGCAAACGACCCTGACGTCCACTTGATGGGAGGCGACCTTTACATGATGCTCGAGAAAAATAAAGAAGCGCGAAGCGAGTATGGAAAAGCTGTAAAAAGCGGATCGGCAAATGCCGAAGCCTGGCAAAATTTGTTGTACCTGGAAACTCAGGTTAATCTGAATGATAGTGTGATTGTTCACTCGGAGGAGGCAATGGAGCTTTTCCCGAACCAAGCCATCATATTTTACTTCAACGGCATCGCACAAATAAAGCTGAAGCATTATCGCGATGCGATCACCACGCTGGAACAAGCAAAGCGACTTGCCTCCTCAAATCAGAACCTTCTGGAAGAAATTCACGGCCTGTTAGGCGATGCCTATAATGGCGCAAAAGAATTTGAAAAATCAGATAAGGCCTACGAAGATGCCCTTGCGCTAAATCCATCCAACGATGTGATATTAAATAATTACAGCTACTACCTCGCCATACGGAAAAGCAACCTTGAAAAAGCAGAGCGCATGTCTGGTCAATTGATCAAAAGTCATCCGGATAACGCAACGTACCTCGACACACACGCATGGGTTTTGTACCAGGCAGGCAAGTATAAAGAAGCCCGGAAAACGATTGAGAAATCCATAGCCACTGGGCAAGCCACCGCCACTCATTACGAACATTATGGTGATATTCTTTTCCAACTAGGCCAAACAGATGATGCCTTGGCTCAGTGGATGAAAGCCAAATCATTAAAAGGCAACAATGAGGTGCTCAACCGAAAAATAACCGATCGTAAAATCCACTAATTCGCTAAATTCGCGCCAACTTTGATTCTTATGCACGTGCGCAAAATTATGTATTGGCTGGTATTTCTTCAAATAATAACTGTTTCGTGCAGTAAGAAGGTTGTTTCAACAGTTGCTCCCCCACCAAAGTCCATCGACATCCAATCGGTTGATTTCGATTACTTGCATGGCAAAGCAAAAATCACTTTCAGAAATAATACGAAGGAGCAAGAAGTTAAAGCAAACATCCGCGTTAGAAAAGACAGTGTGATCTGGATGACCTTTCATGTACTAGGTGTTCAGGGCGGAAAAGCGCTGATCAATAAGGATTCAATTACGATCGTGAGCACAGTCAATAAGGAATATTACGTATTTGATTATGCCGAACTTTCGAAGCGCTTCAATTACAAAATTGATTACGATGTAGTGCAGGCTGCCATGTTGGGCAATCCTATTCTGGCCAAGCGAGCAGAAGATGAGGTTGAGACTGATTCACTTTTTAACAGCCTTCATCAAAAACAGGGGAGTGTTACAATCAAAAGTAAAATCAACAAGGTTTCAAAAAAACTAGAGGCAATAGAGTTACTTGAGAGCTCAACTGGAAATTTGCTGAAAGTAAATTATTCAGATTTTCAACCATTGGACGACAAGCTATTCCCCTACAAAGGATTGATTGATATTCTTTATAAGTCACCAACAGGCTTAGTAAATAACTCAATCTCGTTCGAGTACACCAAAGTAGAAGTTGGCACGAAAGAACTCCGATTCCCATTCAACATTCCAAAAAAATATGATCGCAGGTAGAAATATCTTACTTGCTGTATTTTTACTACTTCCGCCAATTTCTCTGTTGGCACAAAAATCAAAATCTCAACTTCAAAAAGAGAGGCAACAAAATCTTGAGCGTATCAAGGAGACCGAAAAAATTCTTCAGGAAACGGCTCAAGAAAAGAAAACCACACTCGGAGAACTCACCGCGCTGAACAGGCGCATCGAACAACAAGAAACGCTTATTACGTCCATCAAAAGTGAAATTGATTTATTGGATGCTGACATCGATGAAGATAACCAAATCATCGAAGCACTGACACAAGATGTGGAGCGCTTAAAAGAAGAATATGCTGCCATGTTATTTGCTGCACAGAAAGCTGGTAATAAAATTGACAAGCTCGGATTTCTTTTTTCCGCTGAAAACTTCACGCAATTGGTGATGCGACTGAAGTACATGGAGCAATACGATAAAGCACGGCAAGATCAGGCCCAAGCGATTGAACGAGCACAGGCTCTTTTAAATAGCCAGGTGAAATCAACAGAGGTAAAACGAAATGAAAAAAAATCTTTGCTTACAGATGAGGAAAAAGAAAATCAGCAAATGACCAGTCTTAAGCAAAAGCAGCGTAAAGTAGTGCGCAACCTGGAGAAAGAAGAAAAACGATTGAAACGGGAATTAGATGACACTAAAAAAGCACTTGCCGAGATTGATGAGCTGATTGCAAAAATTGTAAAAGAAGAAGTGGAGCGAGCCGCACGCGAAGCCAGAGAACGTGAGCGAAACAAAAATAAACTTAAGGATGTAGAAGCGGCTTTTGAGACCACCGCCTTATCAACATCCTTTGAAGAAAATAAAAATAAGTTTCCCTGGCCCGTGTCAGGATTTGTGTCTCAAAAATTTGGCAGGCAGATGCATCCGGTTCTCAAGGGCATTCAAATCCAAAATGATGGCGTAAATATTCAAACCAAGCAAAACGAGCCCGTGCGTTCTATATTCAACGGAGAAGTGAGCATGGTAGCATTTATTCGTGGCTTTGGAAACACGATTATTGTTCGACACGGAGAGTATTTTGCGGTCTATTGCGGTCTGAAAGAAGTATTTGTAAAAAAAGGGGAGAAAATTTCTACCGGCCTCGAAATTGGACGAGTGGTATCTAATGCCGATGGTATCTCGGAATTGCGCTTTCAAATTCGAAAAAATACAGAGGCACTTGATCCTCAGCAATGGTTACGCCAGTCGGGAAGCAATTAAACCATTGATCATTGGCAATTAATTGCTAATTTTACATCTCTTAATTAAAAGTTATGAATGCTATTCTGTTGTTTTTAGGAGGAATTGGAGGCCCAGAAATGATCGTGATCGGGCTAGTGGTGTTGGTGCTTTTTGGCGCGAAGAAAATCCCTGAATTCGCAAAAGGCCTTGGAAAAGGTATCCGTGAATTCAAAGACGCGGTGAAGGATGTTAAGCACGAAGTAGACGAAGCGGGCAAGGAAGTGCCCAAGATTGACGAAAAATAAACCTTGGATTCCCGCAGTTACCAACAACTCCGTACATCACTTTTTTGCGGAGAAATTACTTGTTTGGAAATAGTTCAGCGGCATCTGTCCGCCATTGAAAGCAAAAAAAACCTCAATGCCTTTCTCAGTGTATTCACTGAAGAGGCATTGGTTCGCGCTTCCGAAATAGATCAAAAAATCAGGAATGGAACAGCCGGAAAGTTAGCCGGCCTTGTAGTCGGCCTCAAAGATGTTTTGTGTTACGACAAACATCCGTTACAGGCTGGCAGTAAAATTCTGGATGGGTTTCATTCCCAATTCAATGCGACCGCTGTTCAACGCTTGCTAGATGCAGACGCGATTATCATCGGCAGACAAAATTGTGATGAGTTTGCGATGGGATCGTCCAACGAAAATTCAGCATTCGGCCCCGTATTAAATGATGCAGACCCTACTCGGGTTTCAGGAGGCTCCTCTGGTGGTTCTGCAGTAGCTGTTCAGGCTGACATGTGCCAGGTATCTTTAGGTTCCGATACGGGTGGATCAGTAAGGCAGCCGGCAGCTTTCTGTGGCATCATCGGCTTAAAGCCAACTTACTCAAGAATTTCAAGATATGGATTAGTGGCATACGGGTCATCTTTTGATTGTATTGGCATTTTCGCCAAACACATGGAAGACATCGCCCTTACACTGGAAGTGATTGCTGGTGCCGATGATTTTGACAGCACTGTCTCCACCACTGCCGTTCCATCGTACTCAGATGAATTGAAAAATTCATCAGAAAAGAAATATAAAATCGCGTTCATGCGCGATACCGTTGAGAACCCTGCTCTTCAACCGGAAATTAAAAAAGCAATTGAGCAAAAAATTGATCTTCTGAAAAAAGAAGGTCATACCGTTGAGCCCATTGACTTCCCTTTAAACGAATACGTGCTACCAACTTACTACATCCTGGCAACAGCAGAAGCGAGTTCTAATTTGTCCAGGTTTGATGGAGTACGCTATGGATTCAGAAGCACTAATGGAACAGATCTTACTTCGATGTATAAGAAAACTCGGAGCGAAGGCTTTGGAAAAGAAGTACAGCGAAGAATTTTGTTAGGAACATTTGTACTTAGCGCGAGCTATTATGATGCTTATTACACCCAAGCTCAAAAGGTACGCAGCCTGATACGAAACCAGATGAAATCACAATTTAAAAAATATGATTTCATTCTGATGCCAATTACCCCTACTACTGCTTTTAAGCTAGGTGAACATTCAAATAATCCAATCGAGATGTACTTGGCGGATCTCTTTTCCGTTCAAGTCAATGTGGCTGGAGTGCCTGCCATTTCTGTTCCTTGCGGTGTGGATAATAAAGGATTACCGATTGGATTGCAGCTGGTAGCAGATGATTTCAACGAGTCGAAACTGCTTCAATTTGCCAATACGTTTTTAAAATTAAGTTCTGGTGCGTAAATTTGTTTGGATTGTGAAGATGAAAAAATTAGCGCTCATATTGTTTTTGGCTCCTCTTGCTTCTTTCGCACAGGAGGAATTAGAAAGAGATTCACTTGTTATCACAAACGCAAATCTTTTCGTTGACTCTCTTGGCGTTCCGAAGGACACTATTAAAACAGAATTGGTTGCTCTTCCCTCCAATCTCGACTTCGTTCCCGCTGATGATACTCCGGAATTAATTTCAGATCGATTGAGCTGTCTTCAAAAAACCATTCCGCTCACCTACAATAGTAAAGTACACGGCTTTATCGAATATTTCACAGTGCGTGATCGCGACTACACGCGTTCTATGTTGCGGAAAAAAGATTTATACTTTCCTCTTTTTGAAAAATATCTGAAGCAATACAACATTCCGGAGGAGTTAAAATATCTTTCAATTATAGAATCCGCGCTGAGCCCACGGGCTATTTCGCGGGCGCGCGCAGTTGGCTTGTGGCAATTCATGTCGGGCACGGGAAGATACTTTGGATTAAGGAACGATTGGTACTTTGATGATCGGATGGATCCTGACAAAGCTACCGATGCTGCTTGCCGTTACTTATCGCAATTATATTCCATCTTTGGTGATTGGCAACTGGCGTTAGCCGCTTACAATTCAGGACCTGGCACCGTGCGGCTTGCGATCAAAAGATCTGGTTATAAGAAAACATTTTGGGAAGTATATCCTCACCTGCCGCGCGAAACACGCTCCTATGTTCCACAATTTATTGCAATGATTTATGCAATGAACTTCGCTTCCGAACATAACATTTTTGAAGATTATCGCGAAGAGGTAATTCCGCATGATACGATTGCCGTAAAGCAGTTCGTCCATCTTGAAACTCTCGCTAAGTTAACGGGTAGTTGCCTTGAAGAATTACAAACACTTAATCCACATGTATTGAGAGCTGCCTTGCCGGATAATGGGCAGACCCACATCGTAAAGCTACCAGTGGCAGCCAAGCAAAACTTACTTTCCAATCGTCAGGTCATTTTGGATAGTGTTGCTAAGGGTAAAACGCAATTCGAAACACTCATGAAACAAATGGCTGGTAATACGTACGGCCGCGAAAAAATTGTTTACAGAGTTCGCTCAGGAGATGCCCTGAGTACAATAGCACGGAAGTTTGGCGTAAGGGTAAGCGACATCAAAGAATGGAATTACCTTTCTCGTAATATGATTAGAGCAGGGCAAAATCTGAATATCTGGGTATTCCCGGCTCAACCGAAAGCAAAAGTGGTAAGTCAAACCAGTTCCTCCGCAGAGCCCCTGATTTCCACCGATTCAAAAACGTATATTGTTCAACCTGGTGATACCCTTTGGGATATTTCGAAAAGAAGTGGCGCCACCGTAGAGAAAATCAAAAGCTTAAACAAACTTAAAGGCTCAAGACTTAAGCCTGGCATGAAGTTGATTGTTGGATAATGTGTCCTTTTGAATAGGCTTGGATTATATCCCGTAAATCTCAACGCATGAAATGCAACCACAACCTAAGAGACTATTTGCGGACCTCACAACCTCTAAACGACAATAATTAGCGCATGCAAAGGCTTTTCTGGCTTGGATTGATTTCCATTCTAATTTCCTGTGGTAATGAAAAAGCTGGCGGCAGCAAGCCTGCGGCAGCCGGGCTTCCAGGCGATATGTTTCTGGTGATGGACTCCGCCCAATGGAAGGGCCCACTAGGTGACGTGCTGGATTCTGTTTTTAATGCGCCTATGCCTGGCCTTCCTCGCGATGAGGGAATCTTTCATATGAAGTGGATTGATCCACGTAAGCTCAACTTCGTGCTTAAACAGAGGCGCAATCTTATTTTCGTCATGACCCTTGATCGGTTTGGTGAAGGAGCTGGTATTGTGAAAAGACTTTTTACGAAAGAATCGCTTGATAAAATAAAACAGGAACCTGAGCTCTATAATCGCACCACAAAGGACGTATTCGCCAAAGGCCAGGAAGTAATGTTCTTATTCGGAAACAACGAGGATCAGCTCGTAAAAAAAATCAGAGAGAATAGGGCCAGGCTTGTTGAGTATTTTGAATTGAGTGAGCGCGAACGATTGACAAACTCCCTCTTCAAGGGTGGCAGACTTAAAGGTGTGACTGAGCTGATGCAAAAAAATTTCTCGTGCGAAATGAAAATTCCGTTTGGTTATCAATTGGTGGATGACAACAAGGAATTTTTGTGGGTGCGCCAGATCAACCCAAAAGATGACAAAGACATTTTTATTGCACGAAAAAAATACGTATCAGAGAAGCAATATAGCAGAGACAGTGTGCTACAGATGAGAAACCAATTCTGTAAAAAATATCTATTCGAAGATCCGGACAAGCCCTATTCTTACCTGGTGACCGAATCAGAAAATGCAGCCGTAGAATTAAGACAAATCAGTTTTAACGGGAAGCTTGCAATAGAAATGAGAGGCCTTTGGAAAACAAATAACCTTACCATGGGCGGTCCTTTCCTGTCTTATACTTTCGTGGATGAAGGCACCGGCACGCTTTATTATATAGAAGGATTTACCTACAGCCCAAGTAAAAAGCAACGGGAAATTATGCGTGAACTGGAAGTAATCCTTCGCACATTTAAAACGAGTAAAGAATTGGCTGCGAGCAAATAGGTATCAGAAGAAACCCTCTTTAAAAACCATATCGCTCGACTTGGCTCTCGAATGAATGGGCGCCTTGCGATTGCGCAAAAAACCACCACCACGATTAGCAAATTTTGCTTGAATTTCAGAGATGATTGAGATCGCAATTTCATCAGGCGCCTCCGCACCGATATCCAAGCCGGCAGGTGAAAAGATTCGTTGCAAATCCAATTCACTTATCTCAATACCTTCATTCAACAGTTCCTCACGCATCTTATCAAATCGCTTACGCGGGCCAAGTATAGCAATGTAAGGCGTTGAGGTAGATAGCAATTTCCTCAATACATCGCGGTCATATTCATAGTTATGTGAAATTAAAACACAAGCCGTGTAAGGAGTAATATCAAAGTCACGATCAATAAACTGTCGTTGACAGAGGGAGAGTTTATCAGCCTCGGGAAAAAATACAGGAGCAATATGCGCTACGCATTCGTCCGTTACCTGCACATTCCAACCAATTGTTTTAGCCAATTGGCTTACAGGGCGAGCATCAAAGCCTCCGCCAAATAAAATAAGCCGAATGGATGGCTGGATCAGTTCAAGAAAAAATTCATTCTCGCCAAGTGTCTTTACTTCTGACCTTTTCTGATTAAAAATATTTTTCAAATCGGTAGACAGCAAAACCGAATCCGCGTCACGGAGATCATTAAAAATAGTCTCGTCTTCAGAAATCAAAAGTTTCTTGCCGACACCGCCCGGGCCTTCAAATAAAGTTGCCATTGCCAGTGGCTTTTTAGTCTCAATAAGGCCTTCAAACAAGGCTATAAGATTAGCCGGATTGTTCGCTTCAATAGGTTCAATCAAAACATCAATAACACCGTTGCAGCCTAATCCAATGCCGAGATTTTGATTACTTTCTTCGCGCGTATCGTAGGTAACAGTTATTGCTTTTTTGTCCATCATCACCTGACGAGCCTTCCGCAAAGCATCACCTTCTAAACATCCTCCACTTATAGATCCGGTCCATCGCCCATCATCAGTAATGAGCATTCGCGCACCAGGGCTGCGATAGGAGGATCCTCTCACCTTAACAACAGTGGCAAGGGCAGCCCTACGCTGGGAGAGGTCTGTGCCTTTGTATGCCTCTACAATTGCTTTGAAATCTTTCATAATGATTGCCTAACCAAATTTAATCAATTACAATTTCACATCAGAGAGCTTTATTTTTCATTTCTTTGCACCTTTAATTAACAGCAATATGACTTACGATGTTTATGGCATAGGCAATGCAATTGTAGATATAGTGACGGAAGTAGAAGCAGACTTTTTCGAACGTAATGAAGTGGAAAAAGGCGTGATGACTTTAGTGGATGAGAAGCGTCAGCATACGCTCATGCAAGCCATCGATATGAAAAAAAGTAAACTTTCAGGTGGTGGTTCTGCCGGCAATACCGTGACAGCCTTGAGCCAAATGGGGGGAAAAGCGTTCTACTCTTTTTTAGTTGCGCACGATGAATTGGGTAAGATTTTTCTTGACGATTTGAAAACCTCTGGTGTTTCAACTAACCTTGAATTTCACAATTGTCCGGCAGGGCACACTGGCCGATGCCTGGTAATGACCTCACCAGATGCCCAAAGAACTATGAATACTTTTCTGGGGATAAGTTCTTTTCTATCGCCCGAACATTTGTATGAGCCTGCTATTAAAACTTCAAAGTATGTATACCTGGAGGGGTATTTAGTGGCGAGCCCCAAGGGCCTGGAAGCTTTGAAGGAAGCCAAAAAAATTGCCGAGCGCAATAAGATTGATGTTGCTCTTACTTTCTCTGATTCTAGCATGGTAAAATATTTCTCCAAGCAAATGGAAGAAATCGTTGGAGCCAGTGTTGATCTTCTGTTTTGCAATGATGAAGAAGCTTTGATATTTACCGGAACTGATTCACTTTCCGAAGCAAGAGAAAAATTAAGGCAAGTGGCGAAAAAGTTTGTTATCACCTTGGGCTCAAACGGAGCGCTGGTTTTTGATGGAGATACATTCATTCAAATTGATCCTTATAAAGTTTTGGCTGTAGATACTAATGGCGCTGGAGACATGTTCGCAGGTGCATTTCTCTATGGCATCACACACGGGCACAGTTTTGCCGGAGCTGGGAAATTGGCATCGCTCTCCTCTTCAAAGGTTGTGACACAGTGGGGGCCGCGTCTTCACCATACTGAGGTGAAGAGATTATTGGATGACTTTGAAGGTTAAGATATCACTTTGAGTCTTCCGCGAACTCAACACGCACTCCGGCAGCTAAAATACCCGGTAGTGTATCAAGTCTCATAAATTGTTCAAAGCGCATGTGATATTTTCCCGCTTTGTGAAATGAATAATGATCAAGTAACGGAAATTGATTGTCATATATATCACCAAGGCCACTAGTGCCAAAGGGTTTACCAGATTTTTGGTCAAATAAATAACCTGAAATCATTTTTGATGATAACGTATTGTTTGACGCATCCGATAATTTGTAATTCACAAACAAACGCGCATACGGATAGTCAAGCGTATTGCGCACATTGAATTTTAGATTATATTTTTTTGTGGTATCGCTGATTTGGAAATCAAAGGTAGCTGTATCTTTTATTCGCCATGCTTTGGAATTAAACTCCTTGTACTCTTCATACACCCGCGTATCATCGCAAGCAGCAAGAATACAAACCATCGCTCCAAACAACAAAAAAGAAAATCGTTGACACATAGAAATTAAGAAGGATTCTCCGGCTTAGGTTTGTTTTGATTGGTGTTCTGATTGCGGTTTTGATTTCTGTTATCCTGTCTCCTATTTGGGTTAGCGTTGGGATTTTGATTCCGGTTCTGATTTGGATTCTGATTTCTATTAGAATTGGGATTCTTACCCTTGTTTGAATTTTGGTTCTGGTTTCTATTCTGATTCGGGTTCTGATTTTGGTTCCTGTTTTGATTAGGATTCTGCTGTTGATTTTGCTGACCGGATTGATTCGGGCGGTTTTCTCTACGGTCACGATTACGGTTTTTGTTCTTTTTCTTTTTACCTGAGCCTTGAAACTTCTTATCCAGACTTGCCAGATCACTATTTAAGGTAGCAACCGGAATTTTTACCTCCTCCTCATTCAACTCAAGGCTTGCCGGCTTTTTTCCGGCACGATTCATCTCCAAAATTTCATTTACCCGATCAACATTAAGCGCATACCAGTTATGTTCTTCTTTGTAGGCAAACCACATCAACTTGCGGAAGATGTCTGTCTTCTGGAGGCGCGCTTCCCCTTTTTCCGTTAACAGTGGAGTTTCTACTTCAGGAATGAATTTGAGCGCTTCCATGTAAGTCTCAAGTTCATAATTAAGGCAACACTTCAATCGGCCACACTGCCCAGAAAGCTTGCTCGGATTGAGGGAAAGATTTTGATATCGAGCCGCACTTGTCGCCACGTTTTTAAAATCGCCTAACCACGTAGAACAACATAATTCCCTTCCGCAAACGCCAATGCCACCCAATCGACCGGCTTCTTGTCGCAGACTGATCTGGCGCATTTCTACGCGTACTTTAAACTCACCTGCCAACAGTTTTATAAGCTCCCTGAAATCAACTCGGTCATCAGCGGAATAGAAAAAAACTGCTTTCGTATTGTCAGCCTGATATTCTACATCCGAGAGCTTCATTGCCAATTTCAAATCGCGGATAATTTCACGAGCACGATAAAGCGAAGGCAACTCCCGTTTCTTTACTTCTTCAAATTTCTCCAGGTCTTTGGTGTGTGCTACACGATAGATTTTTTTGATCTCGTCATCATTGGCTACTTTCTTCTTTTGCATTTGCAGGCGAACTAATTCTCCCTGAAGAGAAACATAACCAATATGATGGCCAGTCTGCGATTCTACAACAATTGAATCGCCAGTGTAAAGTGAAAGCTTGTCTACGTTGCGATAGAAATCTTTGCGGCCATTCTTGAACCTTACCTCCACCACGTCAAATTTATCCTGAGCTGGCATTTCCATATTGCTCAGCCAGTCGAAGACATTCATTTTATTGCAGCCGCCCGTACCACAAGCGCCATTGTTTTGGCAACCCTGTACTTTCCCGTCTTTTTTCGTCCCGCAAGTGCAGCCCATGTATCTGTAGTTTAAAGGTTAAAGTTAATGGGCCTTATTGGCTTGGGCAAGAATATTTTCAATGTCCGTACCGATGTCACTACGGCAATACGCCCCGTCCCATTGAATGGATTTTGCTGCCTGATACGCGTTGGTACGCGCTTGCGTCAACGAGTAGCCTTTACCTGTTACCGCAAGCACCCGTCCGCCATCCGTCACTATTTTGTCTTCTTTATTTTTTGTACCCGCATGAAAAACCTGAGCAGAAGTAACATTTTCCAAACCTGAAATTATTTTTCCTTTTTCAAATTGATCCGGATAGCCGCCAGCCGCCATCACTATCGTGGTTACATATGACGGGTCTATTTCAATCCGATGATTTTTCAAATTGCTCTTCGCGCAAGCTGTCAGCAGCTCAACAAAATCACTCTTGATGCGCATCATTACAGACTGAGTTTCGGGGTCGCCCATGCGCGCATTATATTCGATCACAAAAGGTTCGCCATTTACATTCATCAGACCAATGAAGATAAAACCCATATAAGCGATACCTTCCTTTCTTAAGCCATTGACAGTTGGCTTAATCACTTTTTCTTCCACTTTCTTCATGAAGGCTTCATCTGCAAAAGGGACAGGAGAGATTGATCCCATGCCTCCGGTGTTTGGTCCGGTATCATTGTCGCCTATTCGTTTGTAATCTTTTGCTTCTGGTAGAATGACGTAGTCTGTTCCATCTGTGAGAACGAAAACCGAAAGCTCGATCCCGTCAAGGAATTCTTCGACTAATACTTTGGAGCTAGCATCACCAAATTTTTTTTCCTCAAGCATCTCCTTCATCACATTCTTTGCTTCAGCAAGCGAGGAAGTGATGATCACGCCTTTGCCTGCGGCCAATCCATCTGCTTTTAAAACAAATGGAGGTTTAGCCTTTTCAAGATATGTATAAGCTTCTTGTGTTTGATTAACAAAAAACGTTCTGGCTTGAGCGGTTGGAACACCGTTTCTAAGCATGAATTGCTTCGAAAAATCCTTGCTGCCTTCAAGTTGTGCACCCAATTTGCCAGGGCCAACGATCAAAATATTACCAAGCTCAGCTTTGCTTTCAAAATAATCACGAATGCCTTTCACCAGAGGGACTTCTGGCCCTACTAAAACAAGATCGATATGATTGGAAACACAAAAACCGCCAATCTTTTCAAAATCATCTACCGCAATGGCTACGTTCTCGGCCACCAGTGCAGTGCCTGCATTGCCCGGTGCTACATATAATTTATCACAATGAGTGCTTTGCTTTATTTTCCAAGCGAATGCATGCTCGCGCCCTCCGCTGCCAATGATGAGAATATTCATGGATGATCTAAAGCCGCAAAGATAGGAGTATTGACGAAAGTCAACACTCCTTTATGGATTGGAAAGAAAACTTAATTAGCGTATTCGCTAAGGAATTTCACACGCATTAGACGCACATCCTCTTCGCTATAGTCAGAGAGCTCTTTCATTGCGTCTTCAATGCTGTCGGTCTCACTGTTGAGGAAGTAATCGTAAATTTCTTCCTGCTTGCTGTCATCTAGCACCTCGTCAATGTAGTAGTCTACATTTAATTTTGTGCCACTGTAACAGATATTTTCCATTTCAGTAAGCAGCTCGTCAAAAGTGATACTCTTACTTTCAGCTATTTCTTCCAAATCAACTTTGCGGTCAATTTGCTGAATAATGAAAATCTTTATTTTGGATTTGTTGACAGAAGATTTTACCACAACCTCCGCAGCTGTTTCGATGTCGTTATCATCGACATATTTCTGAATCAACTCCAAAAACTCCTTGCCAAATTTATTCACCTTCCCCATCCCTACACCATTCACTCCCGCCATTTCTTCGGCAGTGGTTGGGTAAGTTGTTGCCATTTCTTCAAGCGAGGGATCCTGGAATATTACATAAGGTGGTAAATCCTTTTCCTTTGCAATTTTCTTTCTAAGGGCCTTTAGCAATTCAAACAGCTTATCGTCATACGCCTTTGAATTCACAGGTGTGCGCTCGCTGTTTTCTTCATCCTCGACATCGGTAGTAAAATCGTGATCACGCGCCAACTCGACTGAGTGTGGTTTCTTTAAGAAGCTTCTTCCCTTCTCACTTATCTTTAATACACCGATATTCTCAATGTCTTTCTCAAGATATTGATAGATCAATGCTTGTCTGATCACCGATTTCCAGAAATCAGCATCTTCAGTATCACCTTTTCCATAGATTGGCAAATCAAAGTGTGCATAGCTCTTTACATACTCGTCTTCAATGCCTCTGATCACGTTCACCAAATGCGCAAGGCCGAATCGTTCATTGGTTTGTTTTACTGCTTCAATGGCGATCTTCACATAATCCATTCCCTCGAAGCGCTCGCGCGGGTTGGTACAATTATCACACATCCCGCAATTCTTTTCTTCGTATTCTTCACCAAAATAGTGGAGCAATTGTTTCCGTCTGCACACCGGGCTCTCTGCATAGAATTCCATTTCCTGTAAAAGGATACGAGCATTCTCGCGCTCTTGTAC